>JAFSNU010000361.1 GCA_017447325.1 Synergistaceae bacterium
AGCGTTATTAGCGCGGGACTTGATGCGCAACGCTGATAATCTTTTAGTCACGGCCTTTGTTGACGATGACAAGCAGAAGACCGGCAAGCGCGTTTCAGGTCTCGACGTCATAGGCGATACGTCTAATTTAGCTGATATAGTCAAGGCTGAAAAATTTAAAGTTGTGTTAATAGCGATCCCGTCGGCTCACGGCGAGAAGATCAGAGCGATTTATGAACAGCTTGCGCCGCTTGGCGTGCAAGTCAGACTTCTGCCGAGCCTGAGAGAGCTTGCGGACGGTCATGTGTCAGTCACGCGCTTACGTGATATAAAGCTTGAAGATTTATTAGGGCGCGACCCGGTTAAAATTGATTTGGACGAAACTTCAAATTATATTAAGGGCAAGAGAGTTTTGATAACTGGCGCGGGCGGCTCGATAGGCAGCGAGATAGTGCGTCAAGTTTTGCGCAACAAGCCGGCGGAAATTTTTGTTTTAGGCCACGGCGAGCAGTCGATTTATTTATTGCTTGAAAGCTTGAGCGAGTTAAATTTAAAAATCAAAGTCACGCCGATAATCGCAGACGTTGCGGACGCTACGGCAATCGAAAATATTTTTGCTAAATATAAGCCGGAATTAATTTTCCATGCGGCGGCTCATAAGCACGTGCCTTTAATGGAGTTCTCGCCCCGCGAAGCTTTGCGCGTAAACGGCATCGGCACGCGAACTCTTGCAAGGGCGGCAGGAAAATTTAAGGCAGAGCGCATGGTGTTAATCTCGACTGATAAAGCTGTGAACCCGTCAAGCGTAATGGGCGCGACCAAACGCGTCGCTGAGAAAGTTATCGAGCGCGAGCAGAAAAATTTTAAAGACACGCTTTACATGGCCGTTAGATTTGGAAATGTATTAGGCAGCCGCGGCAGCGTTATTCCAAAATTTGAAAAACAGATCGCGGCGGGCGGGCCTGTCACTGTAACTGCAAAGGGCATGAAAAGATATTTTATGTTAATTCCTGAGGCTGTGAGCTTGGTAATTCAGGCCGGAGCGATGGGATGCGGCGGAGATCTTTTCGTGCTTGACATGGGCGAGCAGGTCGTCATAACTGAAATGGCGGAATTATTAATTAGATTATACGGCTACGAGCCTTATAAAGATATTGCTATAACTTTCACGGGAATTAGACCCGGCGAGAAGCTTGAAGAAGAATTATTTTACGATCCAAATAAAGTTCATCCGACTAAGCATCATAAAATATTTTCAAGCTCGTTTAAATCAGCTCTTGATGACGAAGCATTAGATTTTGATTTTAATAAAACTTTGGAGCAGGCAGTGAGCGAGCCGGATAATGCGTTAAATTTACTTCATAAGCTCGTGCCGGAGTTCAAATCTTTAAATTAAATAAAAATTTAAAATTTTATTATAAAATAAAGCTTAATTTTTTAATTAGGCTTTATTTTTTTTATTGCCTGAAAGTTTGGAGAGTGATTTATTATGATTATTATCTTGAAAGAAAATCCTGATCCTGCGCAGCTTGAATCGTTCATGGCATGGCTTCGCGAAAAAAATTTTGACATACACGAGAGCAGCGGCGAGTCTCATAAAATTTTAGGACTTGTCGGCGACACGTCGTCAATGGACGTTGATTTAATTTCGGCTTTAGACATCGTCGAGAGCGTGAGACGAGTTCAAGAGCCGTATAAAAAGGCTAACAGGAAATTTCAGCCGGAAGATACTATAATTAAAGTTGCTAATACGCAGGTCGGCGGCGGAAATTTAACGATCATGGCCGGGCCCTGCTCGGTCGAGAGCGAAGAACAGATTTTAAAAGTCGCAAGAGCTGTTAAAGCAAGCGGAGCAACGATGCTTCGCGGCGGAGCGTTCAAGCCCCGAACCTCGCCGTACTCATTTCAGGGCAAGGGCGTCGAGGGTCTGAGACTTTTAAGCTTAGCGAAGAAAGACACGGGCTTGCCGATAGTGACGGAGTTAATGGAAATTCATCAGCTTGAATATTTTGAAGACGTAGATATTATTCAAATCGGAGCGCGCAACATGCAGAACTTTAATTTATTAAAAGAGGTCGGCAAGCAGGATAAGCCTATATTATTAAAGCGCGGCATGTCGGCGACGATCGAAGAGCTGTTAATGAGCGCTGAATATGTCATGAGCGAGGGCAACGAACGCGTTATATTATGCGAGCGCGGCATTCGAACTTTCGAGACAGCGACGCGCAACACGCTTGACTTGTCAGCTATACCCGTGCTGAAAAAATTAACGCATCTTCCTGTTATAATAGACCCGAGCCATGCAACGGGCAAAGCAGATTTAGTGCCTTCAATGGCAATCGCAGCAGTTGCGGCCGGAGCGGACGGAGTTTTAATTGAAGTTCATAATGACCCGCAGCACGCGTTATGCGACGGCAGCCAGTCGTTAAGGCCGGAAGTCTTTGATGATTTAGCTAAAAAATTATTTAAAGTTCATGAAGTCGTGAGCAAGTTTTAAAATTTAAAATTTTTATTCGCGGGGCTTTAAGGCTTTAATAAATCAGCGCAAAAATTTTTAAAATTAAAATTTAAAATTAAAACGCCTCGAGTTGAAAATTAATTCAAGCTCGAGGCAATTATTAAATTAAAATTAATATAATTTTAAAATAAATAAATCGCAGTGAATAAAGGCATAGTTACAACGCAGGCAATAGTAGTTAATGCGTTAATCGCTCCGCAGTAGTCCGGCTCGTTGTTGTAGAGCAGGGCAAGCTGAGTTATAGTTGTAGCCGAAGGAGTGAGCGTCGCCATTAAGCTTATTAATAAAATTATTTTGCCGTTTGCAGTAAAACTTGCAAGGCCTGAGAATTTTAAAAATAAAGCTATTACTAACGGGAACAAAAACATTTTTAAAAATATAATTAAGTATATGCGTTTGGATTTTAAATAATTTTTCCAGCTTAAGCCGGCTAATAAAATTCCCAGCATGATTAAGCTGATCGGACCGATTAAGCTTGCTAATTGCGACATAGTTTGAGAAATAATATAATGCGGCTTGAAGCCCGTGAAAAATAAAATTAAGCCTATAACAACGCAGATAATATTATTATTAGTTAAGATTTTAATAAAATTTTGCAAATTTAATTTTGCACGGCTCATGACTGCGAGGCAGTGCGTCCACATTAATAAAGTTTGCACTGTGAGAAATGCGCTCGAGTATATCACCCACTCGCGGCCAAGCACTGACATCACGAGCGGTATTACTAAATTTCCTGCGTTGGAATAGACTATCGAAGTCATCTCGACGCTCTTGAATTTAAAATTAAATTTAAATTTAAAAATTATTTGCATTAAGAACATTAAGCTAAATAAAATAATATGAATTAAAATTGCGGCTATAACAGCTAATAAAAATCCGTCGCGTATCTCGTCGCTGTAATTAATTTGAAACGCGTTGATAATCACGCATGGAATTATTATATAGACGCTTATAATAGATAATATTCTGCTGTCGGAGCTATTTAAAATTTTAAATTTCACGAGCGCGAAGCCGCAGAGCATCATGATGCAAAATATTATAATCTGCTCGAGCAATAAAAAAGTTATCTGCATTTTAATTTAATCCCGCCTTTGTTTAAAAATATTAAATAAAATTTTTAAATTTAAAGTTTATTTAATGTTATAATACTAAAATTAATTTTACCGCGTTTTAATTTTTAAATTAAAATTAAGCGCGAGTTTTTATATTATATTTTAAATTTTTTTAATTTTTGGAGGTCTTCTCTATGGAACAAAAAAGAGAGACGTTGGGGAGCCGACTGGGATTTATATTTTTGTCAGCCGGCTGCGCAATAGGGTTAGGCAACGTATGGCGTTTCCCGTTTATAACGGGTAAAAACGGCGGCGCGGCGTTCGTGTTATTTTATATTATATTTTTATTAATATTCGTAACGCCGATCATGGCGATGGAGTTCGCCGTCGGACGCGCGTCGAAGCAGAGCGTTATTAAATCATTCGGAGTATTGACGCCTGATAAAAAGGCCTGGGGCTTATGGGGATATATCGCATGGCTCGGTAATTATGTCTTAATGATGTTCTATACGGTAATCACCGGATGGATGATCGCATATACTTACTACGCAGCGTCAGGGCGTCTTGCCGGCTTGAACGTTGAGCAGGTCGGAGCGCAGTTCGGCGCACTGCTTGCAAGCCCGGGCGAGTTAGTCTTCTGGCTTGCAATGGCGGTTTTATTCGGCGGACTGATTTGCTACTCGAGCTTACAGGGCGGCGTTGAGAACATCACGAAAGTCATGATGGCCGGTCTGCTTGCGTTAATGCTTGCGCTTGCTGTCCGTTCAGTCACGCTTGATGGTTCAGAGAAAGGCCTTGAGTTTTATTTAAAGCCTGATTTTGGAAAATTATTTGCCGGAGGATTAAGCGGCTTCGGCACTGTCATATATGAAGCGTTAGGACAGGCGTTCTTCACGCTGAGCGTCGGCATCGGCAGCATGGCGATCTTCGGCAGCTACATCGGCAAAGACCGCAGTTTAAGCGGCGAGGCCTTATGGGTAACGGCTCTTGATACTTTTGTTGCATTAACAGCGGGATTAATAATTTTCCCGGCGTGCTTTGCTTACGGCGTGAACCCCGGCGCAGGCCCCGGATTAATTTTCGTTACCATTCCCAACGTGTTTAATAACATGCCCAACGGCCAGATCTGGAGCGTCGTGTTCTTCCTGTTCATGGTCTTTGCGGCAATGTCAACAGTCGTTGCAGTCTTCGAAAATATTATTGCCGGCTATATGGATTTATTGCACTGGTCAAGACAGAAGGCCGCGACCGTTACGACTTTAACTGTCTTTATCTTAGCAATTCCGTGCGCGTTAGGCTTTAATATCTGGGGCAATTTCCATCCGCTTGGAGGCGAGACTATAGTTCTGGATCTTGAAGACTTTATAGTGAGCAATAACTTGCTGCCCATCGGCGCGTTGATTTATTTATTCTTCTGCGTGACCCGCTACGGCTGGGGCTGGGATAATTTTATTGCGGAAATTGATGCGGGCAAGGGCTTGAAGTTCCCGAAGGCTTTACGCGCATACTTTACGTACGTAGTTCCGGCTGTAATATTAATAATTTTATGCGTCGGCTACTGGCAGATTCTTGGTCCGAAATAAATTTAACTTGAGAAGCTTAATTTAAAATTTAAAATTAAAATGCCTCTCGGTTAAGTTAATTTTAATCGGGAGGCATTATTTTAATTTTATATATTAATTAAATTAAAAATTAAATTAAAACAGGAGGAATGATTTATCATGAACGAGAGAGAGAACAAGCGCGAGACTTTAGCAAGCCGTCTTGGATTTATATTCTTGTCGGCGGGATGCGCAATAGGACTCGGCAACGTGTGGCGTTTCCCGTTTATAACGGGACAGTACGGAGGCGCGGCCTTTGTTTTAATTTATATATTTTTCCTGCTGGCTCTTGCCTTGCCGGTCATGGTCATGGAGTTTGCCGTCGGGCGGGCGTCGCAGAAGAGCGTGAGCGAGTCGTTTAAAGTCTTGTGTCCTGAACATAAAATTTGGAATATCTGGGGCTATGCGGGATGGTTCGGCTGCGCGCTGCTCATGATGTTTTATACTGTCGTGACTGGCTGGATGTTAGCTTATACATGCTATTCGGCTTATGGAATTTTGGACGGCCTTACGCCTGATCAAGTCGGCGGAGTCTTCGGCGAGTTATTGGGCAATCCTCAGGCGATGGCATTCTGGCTCTTGCTGACTGTAAATATTGCGCTTGTGGTCTGCGGCTCGGGACTTCAAAACGGCGTCGAACGAGTTACTAAATTTATCATGAGCGGATTATTAATAATTATGATTATTTTAGCGTTTAGAGCAGTGACGCTTGACGGAGCTGAAAAGGGCCTTGAATTTTATTTAAAGCCGAGCCTCGAGAACTTGAGCAAGAACGGTTTAGGCGAAAGCATTTACGCCGCGCTTGGCCAAGCGTTTTTCACGTTGAGCTTGGGCGTCGGCAGCATGGCAATCTTCGGAAGTTATATCGGCAAAGAAAAATCTTTAATGGGCGAGTCGTTAATAGTCGCAGGGCTTGATACGTTTGTTGCGTTAGTGGCAGGATTAATAATTTTCCCGGCGTGCTTTGCCTTTGGAGTAAATCCCGGCGCGGGCCCGGGCTTAATATTCGTCACGCTGCCCAACATGTTTAACGCCATGTCACACGGCCGCATCTGGAGCACGTTATTCTTCCTGTTCATGAGCTTCGCCGCTTTATCGACAGTCATAGCAGTATTTGAGAATGTCATAGCGTGCTTCATGGACAAGTTTAATTGGCCGCGTTTAAAGGCCTCGATTATTACGTGCAGTTTATTATTTATTCTTGCACTGCCCTGCGCATTGGGCTTTAATATCTGGGCGGGCTTCCAGCCTTTGGGTGCTGGCTCCGGCGTTTTAGATCTTGAAGATTTTATTTTAAGCAATAATTTGCTGCCGATCGGCTGCGTGATATATATTTTATTCTGCGTGACCCGTTACGGCTGGGGCTGGGATAATTTTATCAAAGAGGCTGACTCGGGCGACGGCTTAAAATTTCCTAAAGCTTTACGCGCATATTTAACTTATATAGTGCCGTGCATCATGCTTATAATTTTGGTAGTTGGATACTGGGAGAAATTTTTTAAATAAAATTTAAAATTAATTTAAAGCCGGATAAATTTTAAATTTTTTAAATTCGTCCGGCTTTGTTTAATTAAATGCCTTTTATATTTAATAAATAATCAAGATTATGAGATTTAATAAACCAGTAATTTTTAATTCTATATAACAGCAGCTCAAGGAATGACGGCGTGTAGGGCTTAAGATTTAGAATTCTATAAACTTCATCGCGCTCGTCATGCGGCATAAAACGAAGTCTCAGATATTTTTTAATTTGATTTGATTTTTCATCTTTGCATTTTCTGTCGAGCAAAGCAAAGTCGTTGCGGCAAAAATTTATTCGTGTGCTGCGCTGAGACGAGATATTAACGCCGTTTCTATATATACCTAAAGCTTCTTTAATTCTATATATTTTAAACTGCTCGTTAAATCTCAAAAAAGAGTATAAGTCGTAGGACATTTCGCCCTCTTCGCTCCAGCCGCCGGCCTCGAAAAACTTTTCTCTGTTAAAGACAGTCCCGCACGACGGAGCCATATATATATTGCCCGGCAGAATGTGCAGCGCAATTTCAGGCGTGATCTCGATAATATCTTTTCTGTCAAATTTAAAATTATGAAATTTAAACGCGAGATTAATAAACGCTTCAAGAATTTTCCTGACGAAAGTTTTTGCGAAAATCTTCAGCGCCCCTTGCTTTAATTCTGTATTTTCATATTTAATCTCAGTGCCGTCAAACTGAATAAACTCAAAACTGTTAAGAATGCACAGCGCGTCATTATATTTTTCATCGAGTAAAATTTTGCTGATCTCTTGGATATAATTCGGCTTTAATAGGTCGTCGTCGTGCAAATACGACACAAATTTCCCATGTGCGAGCATTGCTCCCCTGTTCATATTTCCGGCGAGGCCGAGATTTTCGGCGTTTACGTAGAACGAAATATTATCAAAATTTTTATATTTTTCTATAAAATGGCTTAAATCCGCGCTCGGGTCGTTGCTAACAACTACTATCTCATACTTTACCCCCCCCCCCCGTTACATCTTGATTTAAAGCACTGTTGATTGCCTGCTCGAGCAAGTCCGTGCGCTTATAAGTCGGAATGGCAATCGAGATAAAAATATCGTCAGCATTCAAGCCGCATTCTTTAACGCAACGGCTTGGAACAT
>JAFSNU010000362.1 GCA_017447325.1 Synergistaceae bacterium
GCCGTTTGATTTTTCATAATCTCATAGCGCATTAGCCTATCAGCCGCGACGCTCGTCATGGGAATTAAAGTCTCGTTTAACGAGATTGCTATAATAGAGACTAACAGCGAGGCTAAAATTATAGGCCGCAAAATTCGTTTGAACGGAACGCCCAAAGATTTTAAAGCTATTAACTCGCTGCCTGATGCTAAAGTCGACATGCCTAATAAAGATGAGAGCAGCGACGACATCGGCAGCGTTAAAATCATAACTTCAGGAAGTCTGTAAAAGAATAACCGCAAAACTATTCCGAACGCGATGCCCCGCTCGATAATCAATCTTGCCGCCTGAAATAATAAATCTCCGGCAACGAATATTAACGTGAATATTAATATCCCGAAGAAGAACGGGCCGGACACCGCGTCAAGTATAAGCCTTGTCGTTAATCTTAATTTAAATAAATTATTACGCATTTAAAATTAATTTAATAAATATTTCGAATTAATCGCGCTCTTGAGCTGGTCAATAAGCTCGGTCGGAGTCGGGACGCTGTCCATATGCTCGAACGCTAAGAACACGTTTAAAGTCGTAGTGTCGTATAAAACTACGTGAGCGGCGCGCAGCGAGTTCACGAGGCCTAATAATCTTATTAACACAGTGTCGGCGGTTGACTTCGCGCAGTCCGGCAAAACTATTAAAATATCATAATCGCTGGGATTAGTTGCAAAGTCCGAAAGTCTTATATTGTCGCGTATCACATTGCAGACAGCGTTAAACGCGCTGCGTGCGCTGCCGTCAACCTCGGCTGACTCGGGGAACATCAAGCGCATTAACGCGCCCGTCAACGGGTAGCCGTAACGTTTCGTCCTGTATAATTCCTCTTCAAGTCTTTGCATTGCGTAAGGCATAGTTTGAAGATGCGTTACAGGATCGTCAAACGTTATAGACTGGTCGTAAGTAATCGGCGTTTCAACGTGAACGACTTCAACCGGCTTCTCGTCAAGCTGGAAATAATATTTATCGCCGTCGATAATTCTTTGATCAACGAGCCAAGTTTTATCGCCGATCTCTATCTCATGATCGCCCGGGGCTAAAAATCCGCCGACGTTCTGTCCGATTAAATCATCGCGGCTCACGCCCAATAAATCAAGCATGACTTTGCTCACATTAACAATAATTCCGTCGTCGCCGGTGACTAAGAACGGCACGGGAATATTAGACTCGGCCTGTTCCCTGTCTCGAATTGCCGCGTGAACGTAGCGCATTTGTCCCTGATGATAAGCCGTCATTAACGCAATAGCTCCGGAAGCCGCCATTATAACGCCGACCCATTCAAACATTGTCGCGCCGTAAGTCAAAGCAAGCGGACACAAAATTATTCCCTGAGCTAAGAACTGCACGCCGGTCAAGCCTGACTCAAAGTGATGATTTATAAACAGGCCGTACAAAATCGAAAGCAATACAAACATCATCCAGACTAAAGCCCAGATTGCCGGATGAATGCTCGGGCCGCTGTCCGACAAGCTCATAAATCTTACGAACGAAATAGTCGCGATAGAGACCACCGGCGGAAGCGTGATCCATCTTAATATACTCTGTCCCATTTTTAAATTTACGCCTTTAAATTAATTTTTAAATTTAAATTTAAATTTATCTATACTGCAAAGTCTCGCTTGAGGGATAGCTTAAAGTATAGTCAACGATAATTTTGACGGTCTCGCCGCTCTTGACGTCAAGCTCCCAAGTTAAACGATTTTCTTTGTCGCGCTCTTTCGGCTCGGGCGAAATATTTTTAACTTCAAGCTTGATTTTCTCGTCCGTGGCAATCGGCAGCCTGTCTTTAATAATTAAATGCTTGTCTTCAGCCATAGAATTAGTGACCTGAATAGTATAGCCGCTTGTGAACACGCCGCCGCTGAACCATGACGAGCCTGTCTTCCCGATCATAGCCTCTTTCTTGACGCTTATCTGCGGCGCATAGCCAAAGGCAATTTTGCTCCGGCTCAGGCCATATTCTGGAATATCTGTCGTGCCGGCCGGCTGTCCGTCAACAAATAATTTTGCCGTACCAGGGATTAAAGGCGTAGTTATATCGTCAAGCTTTACTAATATCCAAGCCGTGCTGCGCTGATCCGGAATTAATAATAATTCAGGCTTGCCTGTTAATTTTAATTCGCCTAAATTAAATTCAGTCTCGCTGCCGTCGCCTGTTAATAAGCCCGAGCCCTGCACTGAGTTGTCAGCCAAAGTCGCCCGCATGACGGGAACCGGTGCGCGTTCTGCCTCAGCTTCTTCCATATAATCTTCAACGTCCTCGTCCGCCATCATAGGCGCGGCCATCATCGCCCTGCTCCCTGCCGCACGTTCAGCATACGAATTGCGGGCTTTAAAACTCGGCTCTTCTTTCGGCTTGAAGCTTACTCGTAACGGATTTACTACCGGAGTTTTAACGTTCTCATCGGGATATTTTGTGTGGAAAGTTATTGCGCCGTTATAATCAAGACCGGTACGCTGAAATAATTTGACGTACATGTTAGTTTTAATTTCGCCGCTCGAAGTGTCAAGCTGCATTGTATATTCAGGATGCCAGCGCGCGGAATCAGTGAACGCCTCGACTAAAATTTTATTGGCCGCGCTGCCGGTTATCTCTAAAAATTTATTTGCGTTGACCGGCGTTTTAGATTTAAATTCTGTCTGCAAACGCTTTAAAGTTTTATTAGCTTCGTCAAGTTTAACTTTTAAATCTGCGAGCTCGTTCTCTGTATTTAATTTTAAAGCTTCAGCATCTTTAATATAATTTAATAAATTTTTAGCGTCGGGCTCTTTGGGCATTGCCTTGCTCAATAAATTTTTAGTCTGCTCGAGCGATGATTTTTTAGAATTTAATTTCGCGATAAAAGCTTCGCGCTGCGAAATATTTTCTTTAAGCTCTTTAAGATTTTTGGGCGTCCAGTCCTCGCGTGACTGCTCAAGAACTTTAAAATTTTTTGCGTTGTTTGGATTTATGAGGCGCACTGAATCAGCGTCGAACGCGCCGGGTATTTCAATTTTAAAATTTCCGTCACTGTCAGGCGTGATCTCGAAAATAAATTTTGCTCCTGCTGGGAACATATCTATTTGATTAATATTAATATCTGCCGCGCAGGCCGGCGACGCGATCAAAGCCGTGAATAGAATTAACATCAAAAAAATTTTCATGCTGAATAAACTCCTTTCAAGATTTAAATTAAATTAAAAAATATTTTAGCATGTTGTGATATATTTTTAAAAGTTTTACAAGTTTTATATTAGTTTATATTAATTAAATTAATTAATTTAAGGAGATAAAAATATTATGATTAATCCTAAAGACGTGCAGGGCGGACATTATTTCGACGAGATAGTAAATATAATTGAAGTTTTGAGAGCACCGGGCGGATGTCCCTGGGATCGCGAGCAGACGCTTGACACGCTGCGCAGTTCTATTACAGAAGAAGCTTATGAACTTTCTGACGCGATAAGCAAAAAAGATTTTAATGATATTAAAGAGGAAGCCGGCGATTTATTATTGCAAGTTGTCTTTGCGGCGTCGCTTGCAAAATCTGAAAATAAATTTGATATTAAAGATGTTATTCGTGCCGTTTGCGATAAATTAATCAGGCGTCATCCGCACGTGTTCGGCGAAGTTAACGCGAGCGACAGCACAGAAGTTTTAAAGAACTGGGAGAAGATCAAAGAGAAAGAGCGCGAGGACAAGCACAAGAAAGATTTATCTATACTTTCAGGCGTGCCGGACGGGCTGCCGCCATTGTTGAAGGCAATGAAGATGCAGGCCAAGGCGGCGCATGTTGGCTTTGACTGGCCGGATAATCAGCCCGAAGATTTATTTAATAAATTAAGTGAAGAGATCAACGAGTTTAAAGAGGCTGCGGCTAATAAAGATGCTGACGCAATGGAGGACGAACTCGGCGATGTGTTATTCATGGCGGCGAACATCGGCCATTATTTTAAAGTTGACTCTGACGCTGCGTTGTCGAGAGCCTGCGCGAAGTTCAAGGCGAGATTTACTTTAATGGAAGAGCTTGCGGCTCAAGCAGGCCGTCCGATTTATAAAGGCGATTATAGTTTAAGCGAGCTTGACGCGTTATGGGACAAGGCGAAAGAGATGTTGAAGGCAAAGCAGGGGGAATAATTATGCAGAATGTGAGCGCGGCGGCATTCAGTAAAAATATTTTTGGAATGCTTGAGCATACTATAAAATTTAACGAGCCGTTAAGCGTCAGCACTGAGCACGGCAGCGCGGTTATTTTAAGCGGCGAAGATTACAGAAATATGCAGGAGACGCTTTATCTGCTGTCTGTGCCCGGGATGCGTGACAAATTACTTGCGGGCAAGTCTGAGCGAATAGAGGACTGCGTGCCGGAAGAGGAAGTTGAATGGTAATTGTATAAAATTATTTATTCGCGCGGTGCGTTAAAAGATATTGATAAACTTAAAGCGGCTCATCTTGATAAAAAGGCGAAAGAGTTAATAAATATAATAAAGGAAAATCCGTTTCAAACTCCGCCGCGATATGAAAAGCTGCTCGGTGATTTAAACGGAATGTATTCAAGGCGTATTAATGTGCAGCATCGTTTTGTGTATGAAGTTTTTGAAGATTTGAAAATTATAAAAATTATAAGTTTATGGACACATTACGGACGTCTTTAAAAATTTTGAATTAAATAAAGGAGCTGAGGCAGCATGACTGAGGCTGAGCTTGAGGAGCTGAAAAAAATTGTTGCGCCGATAGCGGAGAAGCGGGGCGTGGATAAAGTATATTTATTTGGTTCGCGGGCGCGGGGCGACAACAGGCCGGACAGCGATTATGATTTTATAATCTCGCGGGGAAAACTGCGCGGGCTTGCGTTCTTGGGGTTAA
>JAFSNU010000363.1 GCA_017447325.1 Synergistaceae bacterium
CTCCGATGCCTCCGGCCTGCTCATGCGATTTCATAAATTCATCAACAAATTCATATAAATTTTTATCCGGCACTCTGCAAAAGCAAAACTCGTCTAAGTCAAGCATAGCCATATATCTAAATTTATCTTTATAATTATTAATCGCCATAGTGTAAGCGTCGTACTGCCTTTGCTTGCCCGGCAGCTTCTTATAAGTAACTATGCCTTGAGCTATGAACGGCTGTAAAATATCTTCTAAATTATCCGTGCTGTCGTTATCGTAAATTAAGAAGTGCGTCACGCCCTGCTTGAGATAAAAATTAATCCACTCTTCGATATACTCGCCCTCGTTCTTAGCTATTGCAGCTACGGCCAAACCCTCGCGTTCTTCAAGAGGCGTTGGCTTATAGAATAAATATTTAATTAATCCATAAGGCGACGAGATTATCTCAAGAAACGTGCGAAGAAAATTGCTGCCTGAATAACTTCTGCAATTATAGACGAGCGGGCTGCAATTCCCGCAAACTCTCATTCTGGCGATAAAATATTTGAGCTGATTAAATATTTTTAGCAATCAAGTCAAGCCCCTTTAAATAAAATTTTTAAATTATTTTACCGCAAGCAAAATTAAAATGCTATAAATAAATTTATAAATTTAACGCATCAAGAGAGTTTAAATATGGGATTAAGAATGCGGGAAAAAATGCTGCGCGAGTTTGACAGAGATCTTGTTGTTGACGCGTATATAGATGAGATTAATAAAATAAATTAAATTTTTCTTGAAAATTTTACGATAAAGGTATAAAAGGGGGAATAAATTAATGCCGAATTGGGCGGAAGTACTTCACGAGATTCAAGGCGTGCAAGTCGAAAATCCATTAGATACTGTACGCAGAAAATATTTAGAACTTATGCACAAATATACAAAACGCAATGTTATTGCTTACTACTCGAGCTTTCTGCAGAAACCAGCCGGTAATACTGCCATCGATGACAACGATAAAAATGCGTTGATGCAGGGTGTTTATGGTCTTGATAAATCAAAGGGCTTAGATATTATTTTGCATACTCCAGGCGGCAGTGTTGCTGCGGCAGAGTCTATTGTGAATTATTTAAGATCTCTATTTGATAAAATATACGTGCTTTTATCCCGCAGATCGCAATGTCAGCCGGTACTATGATCGCGCTCTCATGTAAAGAAATAGTTATGGGGAAGCAGTCAAACATAGGGCCGATTGACCCGCAATTCGGGGGCATATCCTGCGCGGGCGTTATTGAATAATTTCAAAACGCATTAAATGGAGCTGCAAACAATCCGGCTTCAATACCTTTATGGCAGGCGATAATTTCAAAGTATCGTCCTACATTCTTAGGCGACTGTCAGAAAGCTATCGAATGGTCTAATAAGATAGTTACAGAATGGTTAAGCACTAACATGTTCGCCGATCATGATAATCCAGAACAAGATGCAGCAAAAATAGTTGAGAAACTTGGCAGCCATAAAGAGACATTTACTCACGCAAAACATATTCATATTGACGAGTGCGCGAAACTCGGTTTAAAGGTCATACCTTTAGAGACGCTCGATAATCGTAAGATAGAAGGCTGTAAAGATATTCAGGATTGCGTTTTAACTATTCATCATACTTATATGCACACTTTTTCGTATTCAAACGCTGTTAAAATTGTCGAAAATCATATTGGCAGTGCTATGATTATGAACGACCTAAATCCGAAATTATATAATTAAATAATTAAGGAGGATATATTATTATGGAAAACGATAAATATTTTCAAGAGTTTAAATATTTAAACATTCCCGTAGAGCCTATGCCTTCAAATTATACGCCCGAAGAATTTGGGAAGAGACTTTCCGCGATGTTTCAACGCAAGTATAGCGTTTCATATGCTGCTTCAACAGATTATTCTTTGAACGCACAACGCTAAAATAATTTAACAAAATGTAAACATGCGCCGCCCTGAATTAAATTAAAATTCAAGACGGCGCATTTATTAATTTAATTTTAAACTTACTTCTGCAACTTCAGCGAGCCTAAGTCGCCGACTTCTTTAAATAAATTATTGCACTTGACTAATAACGCAATTCTATTATCTCTAATTTTCTCGTCCGGATCTATGACCATAACGTCCTCAAAGAACGACGCAACCACCGGCGACAGCTCCGCTAACAACTGCGTCAGTCCATGCCAGTCGTAAGACTTTAACGCATCTTTCACCGGCTCGGCAAGCCTGTTAATCTCATTAAACAAATAGCGCTCCGGCTCTTTAACCATTAAAGCTTCATCAGGCTCTTGCGCTGCCTTAATTAAATTCGCATTCTTCTGCAAAATATTGCGCACTCTCACAGCCGAACTCACAAGCTCAGTGAACCAGCTCTCGTCTTTAACTTTAGTCAACGCCTCGATTAACTTTAACGTCTGGCGCGGCACGCTGCCTATTACTGAAATTGCAAGCGAAGCCAGCTCGTGATCATAGCCCTTTTCTTTCAGCTGCATTAATAAGCGCTGAGATATAAACGCGTCAATTTTCTCCCGCGTCTTGTCATCAACTTCGTTAATCACGCAAGCTTGAGCTATTGCCTCGTTAATATCCAAATCATAATTACGCGCCCATAAAATTTCGTTAATGCATCTCGCCGCGCGTCTCAATCCATACGGGTCTTGTGATCCCGTCGGCTCAAGTCCCACCTTGTGACATGCCGTTATAGTGTAAAGTCTCTCGGCCATGCCTAATATCGCGCCGATGTCATCAGTCGGGGCAGCGTCGCTCGCCGTCTGCGGCAAGTACTGCTCACGAATTGCAAGCGCAACGCGGGGATTTTCGCCGGAAGCCAGAGCATACTGCTCGCCCATTACGCCTTGAAGATCAGTAAATTCAAATACCATGTTAGTCACTAAATCAGCTTTGGACAAGAACGCCGCACGTTCAACAAGCGCGCTGTCAGAACTCTTGCCTAACTTTTCGCAAAGCCATAACGCGAGCTTCTGCGTCTTCATAACTTTATCATAAACTGAACCTAATTTTTCCTGATACGTCACGCTCTTTAAACGCTCAGTGTATGAAGCAAGCGGCCTCTTGCGGTCCTCGTCCCAGAAGAACGCCGCGTCCTCGAGCCTCGCGCGCAAAACTCTCTCGTTGCCCTCTCGTATCACGCCCATGTCAGCAACTAAATTATTACTCACACCTACAAAATAATTTGCGAGCTTGCCGCCCTTGTCTAAATTTCTTACGGCTAAATATTTTTGGTTCTTCTTCATCGACGTCGTTAAAACTTCTTCGGGAATTTCCAAATATCTTTCGTCGAACGATCCTATAAACGGCACAGGGAACTCAACTAAATATAAATTCTCCTCTAAAATCTTCGGATCCATCTCGACTTCAAAATTTCCTGCAAAGTCCTTCTTCAAATTTAAAATGCTGGACTTTAATTTCTGCAGACGCTTTTCCTGATCTAATATAACTTTATTGTCATATAATAAATCCATAAATTTCGCCGCGTCGTCGATCTCAATCGCCCTGCGTCCCATAAATCTATGGCCGGCAGTCACGCGCCCGCTCTTAACGTTCGCATATTCAAATTCGATTACTTTATCATCAGCAAGTGCAACAATCCATCTAATAGGCCGGGCAAATCTGACCTTCGACGTGTTCCAGTACATATTTTTCGGGAAATTTAAATTCTCGATAAGCCCGCGCAGTAATTCCGGCAGAACTTCAAGCGTCGCCTTGCTCTCCTGCTTAATCTCAGCCGCAATATATTTAACGCCCTTCGCGTCCTCAGTCTCGATTAAATCATTAACATCAACTCCGCGATTTTTCGCAAAGCCTAACGCTGCTCTCGTCGGATTGCCCTCGCTATCATAAGCAGCCGTCAACGGCGGGCCTTTTAATAATTCCACAACTTCGCTCTGCGCGTCGCTCACGTCGCTTATCATCAAGACCAAACGCCTCGGCGTCGCGTAAGTGTTAATATCTTTAAACTCTATACGATTTGCATTCAACGCCTCGCCCGCGCTCGCCTTCAAATTATTTAAAGCGTCAGGAATAAATCTCGACGGGATCTCTTCAGTCCCGATCTCTAACAAAACATTTTTAATCGCCATTATCAACTCATCTCCTCTCTTAAATAATTAATTAAAATATTTCTCGTCAGACAAAACTTCAAATTTATTATTTAACGGGAATTTCATTTCTTCGCGCTGCTGTCTGTAAGCTGCCGCGCATCTGCATGCTAAAGCTCTTACACGCGCGATATAGCCCGTGCGCTCCGTCACGCTTATTGCATTTCTCGCGTCAAGCAAATTAAACGTGTGCGAACTCTTTAATACGTAATCATACGCCGGCAGCACAAAGCCTTTATCTAAAACTCTTCCGGCCTCGGCCTCGTACATGTTAAATAATTTAAATAACATGTCAGTGTCTGCAGCTTCAAAATTATAATGCGAATGCTCGATCTCGCCCTGTAAATGCACGTCGCCGTAGCTCACATTGCCCGCCCAGTTCAAGTCATAAACATTATTGACTTTCTGAACATACATTGCGATACGCTCAAGGCCATACGTAATTTCAGCCGGAACGCTCTCCATGTCAACGCCGCCTAATTGCTGGAAGTAAGTGAACTGCGTTATCTCCATTCCGTCAAGCCAGACTTCCCAGCCCAAGCCCC
>JAFSNU010000364.1 GCA_017447325.1 Synergistaceae bacterium
ATTATTAAGCTTGCTCGCAGCTTGATAAATCTCGTTAATTAAAGCTTTACTGCCTAAAGACCCGCCCGCAACGCCGATAATTTTAGCGTGTAATAATTTACTTGCAAACTCGGGCTTGATATTTAGCTTTAAAATCGCATCTTCGCGCGAATATCTAACCGGCTCTCTGACCGGAATGCCTGACGTGACAAATTTATCTTGCTTAACGCCTAAACACTCCTGCCAGCCAGCAGCAATTTTAACGCCTAATTTAGCGGCAATGCGCGTCACTCGCCCAGCTATTGAATTTTGCTCGTGAACTGCAAGTTTAATATGCTTTAGTTTAGCAATTAATAACGGCATGAACGAGATATATCCGCCAAATAAGAATATTCTGTCAGGCTTGATTTGCTTAATAAATCTTAATGTCTGCATAAAAGCCTTCAGCATCTCGCAAAAACGCTTTAAGATTTTAACCGGCGACTTCGAGCCTAAAGGCGAGCCGCTCAAACTTAATTTATAAGGCGTGATATTTAGAGACTTATAAATCTCAAGCTCAAGCTCACGAGAGCCGCACATGTAATAAACTTCGCAGTGTTTATTATCTTCAAGCCATTTGCCGAAGACAGCCGCCGGAAAGATATGGCCGCCCGTCCCGCCTGAAACTATTAAAACACGTTTAATATTATCGCTCATATTAATTTAACGCTCGCTTAACTTCTTTAATATTATTAATATTATTTTGCTCGTTATTATCTTTATTATCTTCACTGAATGCAATAGTGTTAATCGCCATTAACATTCCAATTTTAAGCCACATGCACAGCATCGAACTTCCGCCCGCGCTGATAAACGGCAAGGGAATACCGGACAGCGGCATTAATTTAGTAACACCGGCGATATTTACGAACATCGGACATATAACAGAAGCGGCAAGCCCTAAGCTTAATAAAGCAAGATAATTATAATTTAATAATTTTAGCTGCTTATATAAGATATAGACCCGCCGCGTCCAGACAGCATATAATAATATCAGCGTCATTGTGCCTACTAAACCAAACTCCTCGCCTATTGCCGGAAATATATAGTCAGTGTCGGCCTCGGGCAGGAACGTATCCTTCTGCAAGCCCTTGCCTATTCCAACGCCGGTTAAATTTCCGTTGGAGAACGCGACCAAGCCCTGTATAATCTGATAGCCTTTGCCCCGAGCGTCTTCCCATGGATCGAGATACGCTAAAGCTCTATTGCGTCTGTAAGGCGAGAAAATAATCAATAATATAATTGCGGAAATGCCTATGACAACGCCTATTGACGGCCATTTCCAACCTTTAGACTCGATGTGCATTAGAAAGCATATCGCCGTCACGATTATCGAACCGCCCAAGTTCGGCTGCATCAGCAAAGGCACGACAGAACATATAATAACAAATACAGTCGGATTAATAAAGCCAAACAAGCCCTTGCGCTGCGACTTCATTAATCTGTTCGCCATGACCAAAGGCACCGTGATTAATAATAATTCTAACGGCTGAAATCTAACTCCGGCCAAACTCAGCCACCGTCTCGCGCCACCGACTTTAATTCCTATACCTGGCACGGCAGCGAGCGCAACTAATATTAACGAAATGCTCCACATAATGCCGCTGTACTTTCTAAAGACATTAGGCGAAGTAACAGCGCAGCAGAACGCGCATACAACGCCTAAGAATAAGAACTGCAGCTGCTTAAACGGCGCATTATACGGACTTCCGACGGCTATGCTGTTGCGTAACGACAGCGACGCAATCATGATAAGCCCGCACGCGCTCAGCACTAACGGGATAATCCATAACGACCACTGAACCGGACGTCTCATTACTTTAATTTATTAACAAGCTCGCAGAAATGATCCCCGCGCTGATTATAGCTTGAGTACATGTCCCAGCTCGTACACGCCGGAGATAACAACACAGTCATATTAGCTTTAGCAATATCATGAGCAATTTTAACGGCCTCGCCCATGTCTTTAGCTCGATAAATATTATTAAAGCCCGCATGTAATAACGCCTTATTAATTGCCTCGGCTTCCTCGCCTAATAGCACAGCCGCGTCAGCATATTTAATAACGGCTTGAGCTAAAGGCGCATAGTCCTCGCCCTTGCCCTGCCCGCCTAAAATTATAATCTTGCGTCCCGGGACTGACTGCATCGCAGCAGCCGACGCAGCGACGTTAGTGCCTTTCGAGTCGTCAACGTATAACACTCCGTCAATCACTCCGGCATTATGACATCTGTGCGGCAGCGGCTTAAAGTTGCTTAATAAATCTCTAGCATTATTAATATTAATTCCCATTAAATATAAGCTTGCTAAACTCATCGCGGCATTCTCGAGATTATGCAAGCCTAATAAATCCGTATCGCTAAACTTAAATAACTTTACAACTTTATTATCTAAGCTTAACACTGCGCACTTCTCAGCCTCATTCATGAATATATGCCCTGCTAATTTATTCTCAGGCTCTTTATCCCAGCTTAAAGTTATTACGCGCTCAAGCTCGCTTAAATTCAAAACTTGCTTAATTAATTTAACATCTCTGTCTTGAATAATTGCCCAGCCGTCTTTAGCTCTTAAATTAATTAATTTAGCTTTAGCTTTAACATAATTTTCATAGCTGCCGTGCCAGTCGATATGATCCGGAGCTAAATTAGTGATTATGGCAATATAATTATTTAATATATTCGCGCGCTCTAACTGGAAGCTGCTTAACTCCAAGACAACAGCGTCAAAATTCTCGCGTGTGAACTCAGCCGCCGACACGCCCAAATTTCCGCCCGTCCCGACTTTCAGTCCCGCCTTATTCAACATAAAGCCGATCAAAGACGTTACAGTGCTTTTGCCATTGCTGCCCGTCAC
>JAFSNU010000365.1 GCA_017447325.1 Synergistaceae bacterium
ATAATAATTATAAGTTTGAACGCCTTGATAAATTCCCTGAGACTGTGAGCTCGGACTGGTGCGTTGAGCAGGTTAATAAGGCGGCAAATAAATTAGGCTTGACTTGCTTAAATATGCCCGAGCCTTGGAGAGCAAGCGAAGACTTTGGATATTATACTCGCAAGCGTTCAGGCGCAATGTTTTATATAGGCAACGGCGGGAGCTGGCCTGCGCTGCACACGGCGAGCTATGACTTTAACGATAATATAATTGAAAATGCTGTAAATATATTTCTTGAATTATATAAATTATAATATAAAAATTAAATTAATTAAAAGTTAATAACGGAGGCGAAATTTTATGCCTATGCCAACGCATTCTGAGATTTCGAGGGCGGTGCTTGAGGCCTTGCAGGACGGCAAGCCGCATGCGCTTGAAGATCTCAGAGCATATGTTATAAGGCGTTTTAATATTACGGAACAGGAACTCACGGCAAAGAACGCGCAGGGCAAGCCGATGCTGCTTGAACGTTTAAGCAGAGTAAGCAGGCCGCTTATGGCTGACAGGCTGACGCGTGCGAGCCGGCCTTTGCTGCTTGAGAGATTGAGCCGGGCAATGTGGCTGTTGAAGGACGAGGGATTTATAGTCAAGCCGCAGTACGCGACTTACGCGATAACGCAGAAAGGGCTTGACGCAGTGTTAGAGCAGGACGACGGCGAGCTGCCGGAGGACGTGAACGCGGATATTTATGACGAGCCGGAGCAAGAGCAGGCCGCGCCTCAAGCTGCCGAGACTAAGCAAGAGCCGGAGTCCGCGCCGGTAAATTCTGAAGTTAAAGAGCCGGAACCGGTGACAGAAGAAGTAAATCAAGAGACAGCGTCTGAGCCGGAAGTTAAAGCTGAGGAGCCGGCACAAGAGAGCGAAGCTGTAATTGAGAGTGAGCCTGAAGCTGAAGTTATAGAGCAAGCGCAGGAAGAGCCGGAAGCCGCGCCTGAAAATTTAGAGCCTGTGCCTGAGATTGAGCCGGAGACTGAAGAAATTCAGGCTGAAGATATAGCTGCGCCGGAGAGCGAGCCTGAAATTTTAGAGCAAGAGCCGGAAGCCGATTTTAATATTCAAGCCGTGCCGGACGGAGAAGAGCCGGCGACTGACGACGGTATAATTCTTGATGAGACTGACGATGAGGACAAAGAGGCCGAGGCTGAACTTGAGACTGAAATTGAAGAGGGAACGCTTGAGACTTTAGGCGATGATAGCGAAGCTGAACTCGACGCAGAGCCGGCGCTTCAGTTTGAAGAAGAGGAAGAGGACGAGGCCGCGCCCGAGCTTGAAGTTGTAGAAGAGCCAGCATTGCAGATTGAAGAGGACGAGCCGGAAGTTTTGCCGGAGCCTGAGCCTGAGTTAATGGCGGAAGACGCACCGGAAGTTTTAAAGCAAGATTCGTTAGGGACGCTTAACGATGCGGCGGAAGATTTAATAAAAGCTGCTGACGAGGCAATCAAGGAAGTTATCGAGCCTGAGCAAGAGACGGGAGAAATTGTCGAGGCCGAGGAAGTTATTGAAGAGCCGGAATCTGATGAAGTTATAGAGCCGGAAGATGATGACAGAAGCGAGCTGAGCCGCGAGCTTGAACTTGAATTATCAAGCGTGTTCGAGCAGTTTAATGAGACTGTGACGCTTGAGATACTGGGCAGCATTTATAGCTTGTCGGACGACGGGTTCGAGCAGTTTGTGATTGATTTATTGTCTCGGATGGGCTATCACGCGTTTCAAAATGCAAGATTTACAGAGAGCAATGTGGGAAGCGGCATTCACGGGCTTATCATGGACGATAACGGGCCGATGTATATTCATGCGGTCAAGCGCGAGCCGTCGAGCGTTATTGATGATGCTGAAGTTGAGAACTTTGACGCGGCGGCCAAGGAAAAGGGCGGGCGCGGAATGTTTATCACGACCGCAAGATTTACTCAACACGCCGAAGATTTTGCTGACAAACACGGAATGCTCTTAGTTGACGGCTATAAAGTAGCGAGCTTGATGATGCTTCATAATTTCTGCGTGAAGCGCAAGGACACTTTTGAAGTGAAAGCCTTTGACGCGAAATCTTTTGCGGATTATAAGGCGATTTAAATTTTAATATTTAAAAATTAATATTATTAATATTATATAGAATAGAAGAGGTTTTAATTTATGAGCAATAATGAGGTAAGAGTACGTTTTGCGCCGAGTCCGACCGGAGCTCTGCATATCGGCGGCGGCCATACTGCTTTATTTAACTGGCTTTGGGCGCGTCACACCGGCGGCAAATTTATTTTGCGCATTGAGGACACTGATTTAGTTAGATCGACTAAAGAATACGAACAGACGATTATGTCCGGCATGACTTGGTTCGGGCTTGACTGGGACGAAGGACCTGACAAGGGCGGCGACTACGGGCCTTATAGACAGTCTGAGCGTTTAGATATTTATAGAAAATATGCTAATAAATTATTAGACGAGGGCAAGGCTTATAAAGACGGCGACGCGATTATATTTAAGGTCGAGCCCGGGCTTGATATTTCGTTTGACGATATAGTTTACGGCAAAATTAACGTCATGAGCGACGGCTTGAAAGAGCAGAATTCGGATAAATTAAAGGATATAGTTATTATAAAATCTGACGGAATGCCGACGTATAATTATGCTGTTGTGATTGACGACGCGTTAATGCATATAAGCCATGTAATTCGCGGCGAGGATCATATTTCTAATACGCCTAAACAAATTTTAATTTATAGAGCTTTGGGCTTTGACGTGCCGCAGTTCGCGCACTTGCCGATGATTTTAGGCAAGGACAAAAAGAAATTGAGCAAGCGTCACGGCGCAACGAGCGTTTATGAATATCGCGACATGGGCTATATGCCGGACTCAGTTTTTAATTTTCTTGCGTTGCTTGGCTGGTCTGCCGAAGATCACGAAATTTTTACGCGGGCTGAAGCTGCTGAATTATTTGAATTAAAGCGCGTGACGCGTAAGCCGGCCGTGTTCGATCCCGATAAATTAAATTATATAAATCAGGAGCATTTAAAGCGTCTTGAGCCGATGGTCAGATTAAGCATGATCAAGCCGTTCTGGGAAGCTATGAACTTGCCGGTTGCAAGTCATGATGATAAATGGCTTGCTGATGCTTTAACTTTAATGGCGGGGCGCGGCCAGACTGCAAAAGAGATGGCGGAATTTTCAGATTATTTTGTGTCGTTTGAGCCTGTTAAAGCGCGTTGGGACGGAAAAGATATAAGCGAAGACAGACGGCCAAGCTTGAAAGAATTTTTTAATGCTGTATTAAGCGAGCCGGAGTGGACGCATGAGAAATTAGAGGAGCGCGCGAGAGCCTGGGTTGAAGAGCACGGCGTGAAGATGAAAGATTACGCAATGCCGTTAAGATTTGCATTAACGGGAATGAAAGTCAGCCCGGGCGTATTTGAGGTCGCTGTGCATTTAGGCCGCGACGAAGTTAAAAGACGTCTTGAATTTTATAATTTAATTTAATTTAATTATGCTGAGCAATTTATTAGCTGATATAGTCGCGTGGCTTGTAAGCACTGTCGGCAAAATGGGCTATACGGGAATTACGGCCTTAATGTTTTTAGAATCGTCGTTCTTTCCGTTCCCGAGTGAAGTCGTCATGCCGCCGGCTGGTTATCTTGCCTGGAAGGGCGAGATGAACTTATGGGCTGTATTATTAGCCGGTATTGCCGGAAGCATTTTAGGGGCAATTTTTAATTACTGGATAGCTGTGAAGTTTGGCCGGCCGTTTTTATTAAAATTCGGCAAATATTTTTTCGTGTCGCCTGAATCTATAGATAAAGCCGATAAATTTTTCGAGAAGCACGGTCATATCAGCACGTTAGTCGGAAGATTGCTGCCGGTTATCAGGCAATATATCTCGCTGCCTGCTGGAATTGCGAGAATGCCTATGAAGACGTTTATATTATTCACGGCGATAGGCGCGGGCGCGTGGGTTGCCGTCTTGACTTTTCTGGGCTATATCTTAGGCGAGCATCAGGAATTATTGAAAGAATATTTGCATGTTATAACTTTAGGCTGCGTTGCCTTTGCGGCTTTAATAACGTGCAGCTATTTATTATGGCTGAAATTTAAGAAGTCTAAACCAGGAGCATAGCCCCTGGACCCGTTTATTAAGTAGCTGCTGCTTTGTTTATAGTACGCAGCTATTTATTTTAAAATTTAATTTTTAAGAAAGGCGATGCTATATTGGGTAAGATAGTAAAGAATTTGGGATTATATTTAATTTTAATTTTACTTGTCGTGACGCTCGTAAATACTTTCTTGACGCCTGAAGAGACGGTACAGCAGCAGTACGACGAGATAAGCTACAGCCAATTTTTGAGTGAGCTCGACGCGGGAAATGTCGCGATTTTGCAGATTAGAAATAACACGCAGAGTTCTGAATCAAGCTCAGCTTTATTGCAGGGCGAGTTAAAGGGCGGCAGAAGATTTTTAACGTATGGTATTAACGCGGCTGAGATTGCAGAGAGAGCGGCGCAGAATGGCGTGACTGTCACCGTTGAAGCTCCGCAAAAAACGGCCTGGGCAAGTTTATTAACGTCTTTAATTCCGACTTTGTTATTAATTGGCGTCTGGATTTATTTCATGTACACGATGCAGGGCGGCGGCCGGGGCGTTATGGGCTTTGCGCGGAGCAACGCGA
>JAFSNU010000366.1 GCA_017447325.1 Synergistaceae bacterium
CGGCTTGCCTGAGACTGAGTATAAAGGTCTCGAGAGCTTTAAGGGCAAGAAGATCGCGATCATGCGCGGCGGCACTCCTGATATAGTGCTTAAGGGAATTTTGTATGATGCGGGACTGCTTGACACGGTGACTTTCGTTGAGCTCAAGAAGAACACGGACGTTTTACAGGCAATCATGAAGAAGGAAGTTGACTTCGGCGCGACTTCGACGGGCTTCCAGATTCAGGCCAAGCAGTGGGGACTTGAGGTCAAGATGTGGCCGGACGAGATTTGGCAGTATCATTCATGCTGCCGCATGCTGTCCAAAACTGACTGGCTGAATAATAATAACGAAGCTTTATACAGATTAATACGCGCGTATTTAAGAGCTGAAGAGGACATGCAGGACGAGATGCCGCACATTGTTGACTTAATCGTCGAGAAACTTGACATAGCCCGCGAGACAGCCGAGAGCTTTGTATTAAGCCCGCATATGATTTACGACACTGACCCGTACAAGAACAGCGTATTTAAAATGTGGGACAAGATGAGCAAGTTCGGTTACCTGCCCAAGGATCCGTCTATCAAGCTTGAAGATCACATGAACACGTCCATATATCTCAAGGCACTTGAGTCTTTAATCAAAGACTATCCGGAGAGCGCGTTCTTCAAGGCCAAGCTTGAGCAGTTCAAGAAAAACAACGCTTAAATTTTAAATTAAATTAATTTAAGTATGAAAAATCTTACTAAAAAATATCTGGGAATAGTTTTAATATTTATCGGCATAGTCGTCGGCTATATTTTATTGACTGACGTTTTTCATGTTCTGGATCCGTTCTTGTTCCCGAGCCTGAGCAAAGTTCTGCCGCTGTTCGCTGAGTACTCGCCTAAATTAATCGAGGGCTTTAAAAGCTCAATGATCTTATTATTAAGCGGCTTCTCGCTCTCGTTAATCGGCGGAATTTCAATCGGAGTTTTAATAGGCTTGAAGAGCGGCCTGCGCAGAAATTTGACGCCGTATATTAATGCGTTCAGCGCAATTCCCGTAACTTTATTAACGCCTTACGCGATTAATATTTTCCCGAGCTTTCGAGTAGCGTCTATATTTATAATATTTTTAGGCTGCTTCTGGATAATTCTTGGAACGACTATCAGCGCAGTTATGACTATTGACAGGCGTTATCTTGAGAACGCGGCGATAATTCAGATGGGCAGCGTTGAAAGATTATTCAGAATAATTTTGCCGGCGGCGTCACCGACTATTCTTGTCGGCTGCACTATCGCGCTTAAAATGGCGTTTGTATTGCTCGCAGTGGCTGAGATGTTTGGAGCGACTTCCGGCATGGGATACTTTATTCAATATTACTCAGACTTCGCGCGCTTTGACTTGGTCATGGTCGGATTTATATTTATCGCTATAGTTTTAGTAATCTTGATGTATTTATTCGACTGCGCAAAGGCGAGAATTTTATACTGGACTATTAATAATTAATAATTAATTTTAAACAGGCCGAGTTACGCGCTTGGCCTGTAATTTATTTTATTATTTAGGAGCGTGATTGTAGTATGTTGAAGGACACAATGACCCCGAAGGAACGCGCTGCGGCGATCGCTCAAGGCAAGCCGGTTGACAGAATGCCGTGCAACCCGAATATTGCAAACGGCGTCGCGAGAGTTTACGGCTGCAAAATTTCGGAGTTTAATACTAACGCTAAAACTATAGCGGACGCGCAGATAGCGTGCTATAGGAGATTTGGAGCTGACAGCGCGAGAATATTCACGGATTTATTCACATTTGCCGAGGCTCAGGGCGCGAAAGTAAAATTTCCGGATGACGACACGGCTGATTTAGAAGCTCCGGCGATCTCTCCGGACGTCCCGGACTCGGAGCTTATGAAAGAGATTGACAAGATTAAGCCGGCAGACCCGTATCATGATGCGCGTCTGCCCCTGCATCTCGAGGCCATGAAGTATTTATTAGACGGAGTTGGCGACGAGATGGGATGCTCGGCTGGAGTTATCGGGCCGTTCACAAACTCGTTCTTTTTATTAGGCGTTGAAAGAACTTTACGCGCAATTCACAAAAATCCCGAAGCCGTTCACAAATTAACTAAAGTCTCACTCGAGACTGCGAAGGCCTTTGCGGACGCAGCAATTAAAATCGGCCTCACGCCGACTATCTCAGAGCCGATGTCGTCGTGTACTGTCGTTAGCCCGAAAGTATTTAGGGAGTTCTCGCTGCCTTATTTAAGAGAGCTTGTAGATTTTATAAAGTCTAAAGGCAAGGGCGTTGTAATTCACATTTGCGGCCAGACTAATAAAATCTGGCGCGACTTGGCCGACATGGGAATTGCGGGAATGAGCATTGACAACGTCGCGAGCATTAAAGAGTGCAAAGAGACTATCGGCATGGATACTAAAATAATGGGCAACGTTGACCCGGGCGGAGTGATGTACTCAGGCACGCCGGACGAAGTTAGATTAAAGACGCTTGAGTGCATACGCGACGGTTATGATTCGCCAAAGGGCTATATGATAATGTCGGGCTGCAGCCTGCCGGTTGACTCGCCGTTTGAGAATATAGATTCTATGATGAACACTGTTAGAGAGCTTGGCTATCCGGTCAACATTAATAAGCTTGATGACATGCTGGCCGATGTTCGCAAGAGACTTGGCGTTGAAGCTTAATTAAAAATTTTCACGCTTTAACAAGCTTTAAAAAGGATTGGGCGTTGAAGCGTAAGTTTATTTAAAAGATTTAAAAGATTTGAAAGGATTGTAAAAAATTATGGCGGCAAGCAAAGAAGATTTATTACAGAAATTGTCTGACTGCGTCTTCGAGATGGAGGACGAGGAGGTCGTTAACGTTGCGAAGGAGTACGCGGAGGCCGGCTATGATCCGTTAGAGGGCATATTAAAGGGCTTAGTCAACGGGATTAACAGAGCCTCTGACATGTACGAGCGCGAAGAATATTTTATACCTGAATTATTAATCTGCTCAAGTGCAATGTATAACGCGCTTGACGTGTTAAGGCCGTTAATCCCGAAGGAGAAGAGCGGCGGCAAGTGCAAGGTTGTAATCGGCGTTGCGCGGGGCGACACTCACGATATAGGCAAAAATTTAGTAAAAATTATGCTGGAGTCGGCGAACTATGAAGTAATAGATCTGGGACGCGACGTTCCGGTCGAGGACTTCGTGAACACAGCGAAGAGAGAGGGCGCGAAAGTTATCGGCCTGTCAACTTTGATGAGCACTTCTATGAACAACATGGCGAAAGTCGTTGACATGTTAAAGCAGGAGGGCATCAAAGATCAGATTAAAGTAATAGTCGGCGGCGGCCCGATCTCGCAGTCGTTCGCTGACAAGATAGGCGCGGACGGCTACTCGGTCAACGCGGCTGAAGCAGTCAAACTTGTTGACAGACTTGTCGGCGAGCCTATACCTGCGGCGTAATAAAATTTAAAATAAATGCTTAGTTATAAAGAAAGGTTGTTTAAGGCGGCGCGGGGCGAGGCTGTTGACCGGCCGCCCTGCATTTGTCCCGGCGGAATGATGAACGCTATTGTTCAGGATATAATGCTTAAAAGCGGCTGCACTTGGCCTGAAAGTCATTATGACGCTGAGAAAATGGCGAAGCTTGCGTTAAGTTTATATTTAAGCGGCGGCTTTGAGAACTGCGGAGTGCCTTTCTGCATGACGGTCGAGGCCGAGGCAATGGGAGCTATAGTTGACATTGGAGACATGGACGCCGAGCCTCACGTTGTCAACTCAGCTTTAAACTCTACGCAGGATTATGCGAGTTTAAAAAATTTAGACTTAAATTCGGGACGGGTTAAGACTGTTCTTGACGCGATAAAAATTATTAAGGCTGAAGATAAAACAGTGCCGGTTATAGGCAATATAACTGGACCGATCAGCACGGCGGGGCAGCTTGTTGACATGGCGAGATTATTAATCGACATGCGCAAAAGTCCTGAAGACTGCCATAAATTTATTAATATAGTATGTGATAATTTAATAAATTTTGCAATTGCGCAAGTGCAGGCCGGAGCGGACGTAATCTGTATAGCCGAACCGTCGGGAACTGGTGAGATATTAGGCGCGGAGTTATTTAATAATTTCACTATTAAATATTTAAATAAAATTTTGGACGCGCTGAATGATTATCAAGAAATTATAAAGATCGTGCATATATGCGGCAAGTTGAAGAGCGTTTATAACGAGCTTGATAAATTAAACTGCGATGTGTTCAGCATGGACTCAGCGGTTGATTTAAAAACTTTGCGGGACTATATACCGGGTAAAAGATTAATGGGCAACGTCAGCACTCACGCGATAGGCACGATGAATGAAACGAAAGTTATTGATTTAACGCAGAATGCCGTAGCGCGGGGAGCTGATATAGTAGCTCCGGCGTGCGGCCTGCCTGTGTTCACGCCGTTAAATAATATTCGCAGCATGGTTGCGGCTGTTAGACAGGGGTAAAATTAAAATTAATTACGCGGGATTAAAATTTATGTATATAATTAAATCACTCCCTGCGCTTGCCTGAAATTTTAAAGTAAGGAGTTTGAAAATTATGCGTAAATATTTAATCCCGTTTTAGTTTAATTTTAATTTTAGCGTTGAGCTGCGGAGCGTTCGCTGCAAATCCCGCAGAGCTTGAGCAAAGAGCAAAGACCGGCGACGCGGACGCGCAGTTTGAACTTGGCCGCATGTATGCTGACGGCAAAGGCGTTGAACGCGATTATAAGCAGGCGTTAAATTATTTCGAGAAGGCGGCGGCGCAAAATCACGCGAAAGCTTTAAATCGAATCGGCGTTTTATATCAGAACGGCCGGGGCGTTGAGCGCGATTATAAAAAGGCCATGAGCTACTACGAGAAAGCTGCGGCATTAAATCTTGACTGGGGCTATGATAATTTAGGCTATCTTTACGGCAACGGTCTTGGCGTTAATCAAGATTATAAAAAGGCCTTTGAAAATTACGAGAAGGCGGCTGACTTAGGCCTCGCGAGCGGCAAAAATCATCTGGCGAACTTGTACCGCGACGGCAAGGGTGTGAAGCAGGATTATAAGAAGGCCATAGAGCTTTACGAGCAGGCGGCGGCGCAAAACTACGCGTGGGGCTATGAAAATTTAGGCGATTTATATTATAACGGCCGGGGCGTGAAGCAAGACTATAAAAAGGCCTTTGAATACCTCAAGAAAGCTGCTGATTTAGGGCTTGTCGATGGTCAAGTTGATTTAGCTTTCATGTATCGAGAGGGCAAGGGCGTAAAGCAAGATTATAAAAAGGCCTTTGAGTATTATGAAAAGGCTGCCGAGCAGGGAAATGCATTCGCGCAAAATAATTTAGGCCTTATGTACGACTCGGGCAAGGGCGCGGCAAAAAATCCCAAGAAAGCCTTTGAATGGTTCAGAAAGTCAGCTGAGAACGGGAATCACTGGGGACAGCTGAACGCCGGCAAGTGTTGTTTAAACGGCTATGGAACTAAGAAGGACAAGGACAAGGCGATAGAATATTTTAAACTCTCAGCCAAGCAGGGCAATAAAGAGGCAGGGAAAGAATTAAGGAAACTCGGCGTTAAGCGCTAAATTTATTTGCGGCAAGGCAGGGAGCTAAATTGAGGGAGAGATTTTAAAATTAAAATTAAAATTAAAAATAATAATAAAGTTATAGAATGCGAGTACGGAGAGAGTTTATATTTGGTCTTGGCCGCGAATAATTTAATTGACGCGCCTTGCGGAGGACGGGGCGTGTGCGGCAAGTGCGGCGTTGAAGTTGACGGCGTGAAAAAACTTTCATGTGAAGTTCGAGTAATTAAAGATATTGAAGTCACTTTGCCCGAGAGCGAGAAGGCGAGCAAAATCACGTCAACTGGATTTAAGAAAAATTTTGAATTAGACAAAGCTCAAGGCTTGGGAATTGCCGTTGACATCGGCACGACTACTGTAGTGGCAGTGCTTGTTGACTTAGCAAGCGGCAAAGAACTTGAAAGCTATTCATGCTTAAACTCACAGAAAATTTGCGGACAGGACGTTATCACGCGCATTCATTACTCTGACGAAAATTTGGATGGCTTGAAATATTTGCAGAATTTAATTCTTGATGATTTAAGAAATTTAATTAATAAATTGCTCGAGAATTATGATGCTCAAGATGTAAAGGCCGTGACAGTCGCCGGAAATACGACGATGATACACCTGTTCGCCGGAGTTAATCCGCACTCTTTAAGCGCCGCGCCGTATAAGCCGATGTTTGACGGAGCTTTGAAGCTGAGCGCAAAAGATTTAAATTTAAATAATCTTGACTGCGAAGTTTATTGCTTGCCTGCGGTCGCTGCTTATGTCGGCGGAGATATAACGGCGGGAGTGTTAGCCTGCGGCATTGACGAGATGACCGGCAAAATTTTATTTATCGACATAGGCACGAACGGCGAAATGATCTTAGCTAATAACAGCCCGTCCGGCGTTGAGGACGTTAAATCATTAAATTTATTTGCGTGCTCGTGTGCGGCCGGGCCTGCTCTCGAGGGAATGAACATAACCTGCGGTCTTCGAGCGTCCGACGGCGCGATCGACGACGTGAGCATAATTAATAATAAAATAAAATTTAGCACTATTAATAACGCAACGCCCCGGGGCATCTGCGGCAGCGGATTATTAGCTTTAATTGCAGAATTAAGATCGCATAAAATTATAAATTCGAGCGGAAGGTTTAATAATCATGAGCTTGTTAGCTTGGACAGCGAGAATAAAAAGCGGGTTGTGCTTGATGCTGAACATGATATTTATTTGAGCCAGAAGGATATTAGGCAGGTACAGCTTGCGAAGGGCGCGATTTTATCCGGCGTTGTTACTATGCTTAAAGCTGCGGACTTGAAGCCTGAAGAACTTGACAAGGTTATAATAGCGGGACAGTTCGGGGCGCACTTAAAGGCTGAGAGCATCACCGGCGCGGGCTTGATACCTGACAGCTTGACGCAAAAAATTATTTACGCGGGCAACACGTCGATATCCGGCGCTGAGATTTGTTTATTGTCGCAAACGCAGCGCGGACAGTGCGAGAACTTTACGAGTAAAATAAATTATATTGAGCTCTCGACGCTCGAGGGTTTCGACAAAATTTTTATTGAGAGCTTAAAATTTTAGAGCACCCCCAATTAAAAATATGTAGCCCCCTTCACCCCTCCGGCCTTTCAGGTTGAGAGGGTAAGGGCATGTACCCTCGAGTCCCTTACAGTGGAGGCAAGGGATGCAACATCTCGTCCCCCTTGTAAGGGGGGATGTCACGAAGTTACAGGGGGGTGTTGCTTTTACAATATGGGGCTTAAAAATTTTAAATTTAAATAAAATTTTAAAAATTTAGGAGATGATGAAACTTTGGCGGCATGCACGTTTTTGGATAAGGGCGACGTCACGCCCGAGATGTTGAGCAAATTAAATTTTGAATTTAGCGAGATATATAATTCAGCGGAGAATATCGAGGCCGCGTCGCTTGCAGTGAAAAAGGCTAATAATCGTGCGTTCACGATGATACCGTTCTGTCACACGGTCGAGGCCAAGGCCTTGGGCGGCGACATTTTCCCCGGCGACGACACAGCCGGCCCTCGAACCCGCGCGTATATCTATAAAGATATGAGTGAATTAAAAATTTTTAGCTTTAATGATTTTAAAGATTTGCAGAATTTAGCGCAGGCCTGCAAAGATTTGAAAGCTAAGGGCGAGAAAGTCGCGTGGATGATAACCGGCCCGATATCGATCATAAGTTCTTTATTGCCTATAGAGCAGATTTTTAAAACTTGGCGCAAAGAGCCGGACAAGATGCTCGAGGCTTTAAATAATTTGCAGGCTGCGTTATTGGACAGCGTAAAATTAATCTGCGAATCCGGCTGCGACTTAATTTCTTACGCTGACCCGGCGGGCAATCTCGATATATTAGGGCCTCGCAACGCGGCATTTATCTCAAAAAATTTCACCGCGCCGTTCCTGAAAGAAGCTATAGAGATCTGCAAGAAGACCGGAACTATATTAAGCGTCTGTCCGCTGGCGGCTGAAGCCTTGCAGAAATCAAATTTATTCGACGACGAACATCGAGCCGAGCGTATCGAACGCGACCGCGGCGACGGAATAGTCTGCGGCTGCGTGAAAATTATGCCTAATTTTAATGCAACGCCGAGGCCGTTGATTTAAATTTAAATTTAAAAATTTACGGGCTTAAAATTAAAATTTAAAATTTAAATCGCGAGCGCGTGAAATTAATTTTTAATTTAAAAATTTGCGAGAGCTGCATTAAATTTATTAATTAAAAGTTTACAAGTTTAAAATTAAGTTTAAAAATTTAAATCGCGAGCGCGTGAAATTAATTTTAAAATTTAAAAATTTTCGAGAGCTGCATTAATTTTATGAATTTAAAATTTGCAAGTTTAAAATTAAGTTTAAAAATTAAAATCACGAACGCGTAAAATTAATTTTAAAATTTAAAAATTTGCGAGGGCTGCATTAAATTTATTAATTTAAAATTTGCGAGCTTAAAATTAAAATTAAAATCGCGAGCGCGTGAAATTAATTTTAAAATTTAAAAATTTGCGAG
>JAFSNU010000367.1 GCA_017447325.1 Synergistaceae bacterium
CCGCCGACTGCTAATAAATTCGCAGTTGAGAATCCGCCGTCGGTCGCATTATAAAATGCTATACCGGCTGATGCCCAGATTAACGCGATAATTCCCTCGGCAACCATTGCGCCGTAGAACACGAAGCGGCCTTGACGCTCGGACGTCAAGCAGCGAGCCATCATAGGCGACTGCGTTGCATGGAATCCGGAAATTGCTCCGCAGGCAACCGTGATAAACATTAAAGGCCAGATGGGCGTTGCCGCGCCTTTGGGGTGCATGTTGTAAAATCCTTCCCAGAGCTCGATCATCGGGCGCGTGCCGTTTAAGTGGTGCATTACAGTTGCGCCGCCGATGCCTAACGCCATTATGATTAAGCACAGACCAAATAACGGGTAAATCTTGCCGATAAGTTTATCGATTGGAAGTAACGTCGCTAAGAAGTAGTAAATTAAAATTACGACCGTGAGAACTTTCGTCCAGTCAGCGACGCTTAACGCTTCACCGGCGGCTAAATTTTTGCCTGTTAACATGGCGACGAACGAATGAATCGCTGATGTGACGCTCTCGGGCATCCATGAAGCGGACTCGCCGGCTGCTCCGGCAGCTCCTGCGATAGCAGCTCCGCCGTCAACGATCATCTTCGCGAGCAGTCCGGCCGGTCCTACCATGAAGACGACGCCGACCATGACTAAAAGCACAACGCTGAACACGCGCATTACCTGCTTCATTGAGAAGCCGAGATACTTGCCCGTGATCTCAGAGACGCTTGCGCCGTCGTTGCGTATCGAGAGCATGCCGACTAAATAATCATGCACTGCACCGGCGAAGATCGTTCCGAAGACTATCCAGAGATAGACTGAAGGTCCCCAGATCGCTCCGGACAAAGCTCCGAATATCGGGCCAAGGCCGGCGATGTTTAATAACTGGATTAAGAACGCGCGGCCCGGTCCGATCGGCACATAGTCAACTCCGTCCGGATGCACAACGCAAGGTGTCTTGCGGTCGTCGGGCGCAAATATGCGATCGATTATTGCGCCGTAGATTAAATAGCCGCAGATCAACGCGGCAAGCGCGATGAAAAACGTGATCATAACAAAAAATCCTCCTCTTGAAATTGATATTAAATTTTAAAATTTTAAAAATTAAAATTAATTTCACTAAAATTATTATAATATTTTAAATTTTGCATGCAATAAGCATTTTACGCGTTATAATAAAATTAAATTAATTTTTAACACGGAGGTTAAAAAATTATGCGTATCGTTCAGACAAGCACTATTATTAACACGTCGGGATTTGTTGACAGGCTTGAGCGCGGCTTCGCGATAAGGCGCGAGGATGTTCAGTTCATGCACGTCAAAGAGCCGATCATGATTCAAAGGCCGCAGATCGAGGATTTTAATTCGCTCGTTGTCGTTCATGATCAAGTCGAGCAGTATGTTTAAATTTTAATTTAATTTATTTTAAATGTCTTTAAGAATTATTCCGTATGTCCGCGCGGCTGAGCTTGCAAATATTATTAAACGAGTTAAAGACCGCGCGTTAAAATTAAATTGCGAAATTAAATTTATCGTCCCGTCGCGTCATGACTTCGACTGGTGGGCTAAACGCTCTGGCGGCGAAAATTATTTTAGAAATTTTAACACGCCTTGGACTTGGCAGGAGCTTTATGAAAATATTTGTTATGAATTAAAGCGTGATGCTAAAAGTGTAATTTCTCCGCCGGATAGTTTGTTAATCTTGACGCAGATTTTAGAGAATATTTTAAAGAATAACAAAGAGCTTGATGCTTGGCCGGGAATTAAACGCCCGGGCTTTCTTGATATTTTAGCAAATGATATTCATGAGCTGTTAAACGAGGCTGTAAGACCTGAGCAGTTAATTTTAGAAAACGCGCAGGCCGATCCGATGCAGCAGCTTTTATATAACGCTTATGCAAATTATTTAGATTATTTAAATAATAATAATTTGCTCGACGCGGCGCAGCTCTGCACTGAAGCCGCAAGTTTATTAAATAATAATAAAGCTTACGGGCAAAAATATATTTTAGTGTTTACGGGCTTTATGTCGTTTACAGCCGGTCAGCTCGAGCTTGTGAATTTATTAAAATCTTGCGTTAAAGAAATTATAATCATCAGGCCGGAAGCGAATTTAAATAATCTGCGCGACGCGATAACGCAGCTTATTGATATTAAAGATATAACGCGCGAAGATGCTAAATTAAATTTAAATTTAAAACTTGCGGAGATGACGACAGCCGAGGCCGGACTTGAGCCTGAAGCTATAGCAAGAGCATTAAGCCTTTGGGCTGAGGGCAAAGGCGAGCTTGCAGGCTTAATGCAGTTCCCGGGCTTTGACAAGATCGGCCTGAGCGTTCAGTCAGGCACTGAAGAGGCCATAAGTCAGGCGTTGCGGCGATATAAAATCCCGTATTACTTTAATATCGGCGTGAGCATCGCAAGCACTTTGCCCGGACAAATTTTAGCGGCCTTGCGGGCGTTAAATAATTTATTGTTCCCGAACTATAACACGGCAATGTTATTAACTCAGCCGTGCTTTAATTTAAATAATAATTTCTCGGTGTTCAGAGCGTTTAGACACGGCGCGTCAGGCCTCGACAACTGGATTAAATATCTTGAAGAGATCGAAGACGAGACGGCGTTAAATGCTGTTAAGTCTATTAAAATATTTTGCGACAAATTAAAGGCCGGCGGCACGCCTGAAGTTTTAATGCAGGCTTATTATGATTTGTTAAATTATAAAGGCTTGTGGCTTGACTTGATGAGACTTAACGACACGGGCAGCGAGTACGACGAAAGTTTAAGGCTTACAGCTTCGGCTATTGAGACTATAAATAATAAAATTTTAGCACTGCACGAGAAACATCCGGACATTGGAGCAGCAAGCGCAAAAATTTTGAAGGACGACGAGGCGTTTGAATTTTTGGAGATGTGGAGGCGTGAAACTTTCACAAAGCCGCCGATAAAATTAAACGGCGCAATTAGCATTTACTCGGGACAGCCGCCGGTGCTTGCGAGCTATCCCGTTTGGATAATGCTTAACGTCACGCAAAAGGCTTGGCCGGGCAAAATCTCAGCGTCGCCATTGCTAAATGATTTGGAGCGTAATAATATCGAGCTTAACGGCGCGTATATCCCGAGCGTTCAGGATAAAGCCGTGCAGCGCGAGGCGTTATTCAGGCGATTAATTTTGACGGGCGAGAGCTTAACGATAATTTCACGGCCTGAAGTTGACGACAAGGATCGCGAGTTGAGCGAGACGCCGTTTATTAAACGAATGCTTGACGATATGAGCGGCATTAATAAAGTTAATTTAAATAAATTAAACTCGATAAAGATTTTGACGGGAGATAAATTTATATTTAAAGCTATAGAGCCGAGGCCGGACGTGTTCATCAAAAATCCTGAGCCGGTGATAAACGATAGTTCTATAAAATCTTTCGGAGCGAGCGACCTTGATAGTTTGCTTGAATGTCCTTTCGCGTGGCGTTTGAACAAGGCGAATATTTACGAGCAGCGGCTGGAGATCGTCACGCCGGCGCAATGGGGAACTCTCGCACACTCGATTTGGGAAAATATCTGGCGGGAATTTAAATCGAGTTCAAGTAAGTCCAAAGATTTATTTATTAATATCGCGAATCATGAGCTTAATGATTTTTTGGTCAAGCCGGAGGACGAGAGCCAAGATAAATATAAAGACTTTCGGCGTTTTGTAAATGATTTTAGATTAAAGAATAGAGGCCTTGAGAATTTTAAATTTAGATTTAATAGATTAATAAATTTTCAGGCTGAGATTATCGCGAGGCTTTACGAAAATAATTTCAGGCATATTGATATAATGCTCGAGGACGACGCGCGGCTTGGAATTCGTGATAAAAATTTTTACGGCCAGTGCGACAGGATAGAAATTTTAGCGAGCAACAACACGGGCGAGAAGTTTGC
>JAFSNU010000368.1 GCA_017447325.1 Synergistaceae bacterium
ACGCCCGAGAGCAAAGTTGAGCTTAACGCGCAGGTCAAGGCTCAGGTTAAGCAGCAGCTCGAGGCCGAGAAAGTCCAGGCCATGCTTCACGCGCATTCGGAAGAGTTAAAGAAACAGTTTAAAGTCGAGATTATAGATTAAAATAATTAATGCAGGTGAAAAATCAAAATTCGCGTTCGAGTCAGGGTTCTAAACGCCTAAGGCTCGGACGCGAGTCATTAAATTACATTCCGCTCGGCGGCCTCGGCGAGATCGGCAAAAACATGTACGCCGTCGAGTATAATAATAATATTTTAGTAATCGACGCGGGATTGATGTTCCCTGATTCAGAACTGCCCGGCATTGATTATATAGTCCCTGATATTTCATATCTTGAAGCAAATAAAGAAAAAGTTTTGGCGGTGATTATCACTCACGGCCACGAAGATCATACAGGCGCGCTCGAGTATTTACTGCCAAGATTAAATATTCCGGTTTACGGAACGCGCTTGACGTTAGGCTTGATTAATAATAAATTGCAGGAAGATTTGCCGAACTTTAAGCCGGACTTTCACGAGATTAAAGCCGGAGAGATTATCGAGATCGGCGATTTTAAAATTAGATTTATCGCAGTCGCGCACTCGATACCGGACGGAGTTGCGTTGTCTATAGAGACGCCGTTAGGCCGCATAGTTCACACCGGAGATTTTAAACTTGATTCAACTCCTATCGACGGACGCATCACAGATTATGCAGCATTTGCCGAAGAGGGCGACAAGGGCGTTTTATTATTAGCTTCTGACTCGACTAATGCCGAGCGCAAGGGCTTTACTCCGTCGGAAAAAATTATCGGCGCGACGCTTGAGCAATTATTTAGAAATTATAAATCAAGGCGAATTATAGTCTCGTCGTTCGCAAGCAACGTTCACAGAGTACAGCAAGTTATTGACGCGGCAGTGAGATTTAATAGAAAAATTGCGTTTCTTGGCCGCAGCATGATTAGAAATGTTGAGATCGCGCGTGAGCTCGGCTATTTAAAGCTTGATTTGAAAATGCTTGTTAATATCGAAGATATTAATAAAGTAAATAATAATAATTTAGTAATCATGACTACGGGCAGCCAGGGCGAGCCGTTCTCGGGACTTGTCACTATGAGCCGCGGCGAGAACAGATTAATTAAATTAGGTCCGCGCGACGCTGTGTTTATTTTAGCTTCTATAATCCCGGGCAACGAGAAGCTTGTTAATAATACTATAAACAGGCTGTTTGCGCTGGGCTGCGAAGTCGTTTACGAGCAGGAGAAAAATACTCACGTGTCAGGCCACGCGTCAGCCGAAGAACTTAAAATAATTTTAAATTTAATCAAGCCGCAGTATTTTGTGCCGGTTCACGGCGAGTATAAGCATTTAGTGCGTCACAGTCAGCTTGCGCAGGAAGTAGGAGTGCCGCCGAGAAATATTTTTATTTTGTCCAACGGCGATGTCTTAAATTTTTCTAAGGGCGCGAAGCCTAAGATAAAAGGCCAAGTTGCTAACGGAGCAATTTTAGTTGACAGCAACGCCCGAAGCGGGATCTCTAATAATATAATGAAAGAGCGCCGCGAGCTTGCCGAAGACGGAGTTTTAGTTGTGGCTGCCGCACTTGACGAGTTAGGCAATTTGTTGTCGCCGATCGCAATAGAGACGCAGGGCGTGTTTATTCCTGACGAGCAGCCCGAGCCTGAACGCGATATAAAATCTCACAGGCGAAATAAAGCTAAATCTCAAAAAGTTTACGCGTCGCTGAAAGAACAGATATTCGACGAGCTTAAACTTGCGGCTGAAAAGGCTATACGCGAGAGCAAGGACAGGCGGGGCGTTAATATCGACGCTGTGTCAAGAAATATTAAGAGCCGAGTGCGCGATGTGTTAAAGCGGCGCAACTCGTCTTTCGCTGTCATCATGCCGGTTATATCTGTTAATAACGATTATTTGCAGGATGAAAGTTTAGCAGCGGACAGACGGCGGGATAAATTAGATTTTTTTAATATTTAAAATTTAAAATTAAATTTAAAAATTTCCCTGCAAGTTTTGATAAAATTTGCGGGGATTTATTTTATTTAAAATTTTAAAATCACGAGGCAAAATTAAAATGGCGTTAGGCAATGAATTTATACGGGGCATAGCTGCCGAGCTTAAAGATAATAAATTAAATATAAGCAAGGTCGAGGGCGGAGATTTTTGGGCGGCTTTAAAAATTTATAATAAATATTTATTGCTCTCATGGGCGAGCGGGGCTGCGGGCTGCTGCTATGCTGACGAGAGCGAGATAATTGCGCTGCAGAATAATACGCATGTCACAGCACCGATAGCCGGAGCGTTAAAGAGCCGTTTTGCTAAGGCTGAGATTATAGATGTAAATCAAATTAATAATGATCGCGTGCTTGAATTTAAAATTAGACGCAGAGTAGCCGCCGGAACGTTTATTGAATATTATTTAATTCTCGAAGCTACTGAGCCGGTTGCAAATTTGATTTTGTTAAATTCTGAAAAAATTATCGAGGAAGCCGCGCGGCATTCTGCGCCGGATCAAAATTCTTTCAGGACTATCTTGCCCGGACATAAATATAACGCTCCGCCGGTGTTTCAGGGCGTGAATTTAGATTTAAATTTAAATTTAGAATTTGAGGACGTTTTAAATATTTCTGGCATAGGCCGGCCTTTGGCTAAAGCAATTCAAGCGAGCTGGGAAAATTTTAATGCTGAAGAGTGGCGTAAAATAATTTTAGAGAGTTTTGCTCAAGATAATAACGCAGACTTGCCGCCCCTGAAAGGGGAGGTGTCACGAAGTGACGGAGGGGTGAACGCTCCGCCATCGAAAAATTTATATTTCATGATCTTAAACAAAAATTATTTAACGCGCTTTAACTTTAAATTCCGCGATGCAAAAATCTTAAGCGAACAAAATATTTTGGACGCTGCAAGGCACGGCGTGATAGAAATTTTATTGAATAAAGGCCGCGAGAAAATTTTGCGCGATATTAAAGCGGCGATTAAAAAGGCCGTTAAATCGCGCGAGCGACATAGAGACGGATTAATTAAGCAGCTCAAAGAGTGTGAAATAGCCGAAATATTTAAAATAAAAGGCGAGTTAATTTTAGCGAATATCTATAATATCAAGCCCAGAGCTGAAAGTATTATAGTTGACGACTGGAGCGGCAACAAAATTGAAATCGA
>JAFSNU010000369.1 GCA_017447325.1 Synergistaceae bacterium
CGCATAGCTCTTGTCCAGAATTTAAAACGTTCTTCGCGTGTAGCAATATCCGGCACGAGACGTTTAGTCTCACGCTCTTTTATAGCCGCAATAATGTCAGGTTTTGTCAGGTTTTCTTGCCCTATTGAACGTGCTGTATCCTTGCTATAGCCGGCTTTTAGTGCGGCCTCTGTAGCGTTGCCTGTATAGAACTCGACGAAAGCGCGTTGCTTGGCTGTAAGTGCCATAATTCCCGCCTCGCTTTATGCGCATATAAAAAAGGAGGACTGCCTTGCGACAATCCTCTCATCAAATTTATTATCGGTATTGCGTCGAGTATTTATTGATTATGATTATAACATGCTTTACATCAATGTCAATGTTTCAAAAATGTTTCAAAAATGTTTCACCTGTTTAATCTTGCAAGCCTCCTAAATACTTTTGAGCCATTTTTAATAGCTTCTTCTTTTGTCTCCATAGAGTTATCCTGCTAATTTGCTTTAGTTTAGATATTTTACCCCAGCTGATTTTGCGGTAATAATGCAAATAGAATAAATCTCTCAATACGTCCGGCAAATCTCTAATTAAGACGGCCACGGGCTCTATATCGCGTTTGATTTTAGCGATTTTATTTTGTAAAGGCTGCACGAGTTCAAAACGCTTTTCAACGGGGCTTTTAGCGTCGTTTGAATGTCCAGCCTGTAGATTTTGCCCATGGACTGATAATATATCTTCAGCTTCTTTATTAAGCCTTTCGATCATAGCTAAATCTTCAAAGTAAGTATATAAACGTTTCTCAACCGGCAGCAGCATAATTATATTTCTTTCACCTCGATATAAGTCATAGCTTGAGCGCCTTTTATATTCTCGCGTCTCATTTCAAGACTATGAATTTGGCAATCATCAAATATTATCGCAGCTTTAGCTAAACAGTCAAGCAAGCTTTTGAGCCTGTTATCTATATCCCAGCGTCTTTTATTAGGGCTGATAAAGCGAATAAACACGCTGACGGGAGCGCCTGAGGGAGTTTTGTTTTTATCGCGTTGAAGTTTTATAGCATTGGCGGCGTATTTCTGCCAAGTTCGAGCTTCAGCGTTTATATATGCGCGTTTATTAGCGAATTTATATAAATGATTAACGGACGGCGGGAGGCCGTCAAGCCAGATGCTGATTAAGTTTTTCACGTTTTTAATCTCTCCTTTAATTCAGATTTTAAATATGCGTCAGGTGCGCGCGGGTTTGAAGATTTTGAAGATTTACCTTATAAATACTTACAGCTGCTAATTTTATAAATCTTCATTGCTTTGTAGATTTTGAAGATTTTGGAGATTTATCTACAATATCTTCATTATCTTCAACGCTTTGAAGATAAAATAAATACAGTCCCCGCAATTATTTACATGCCTTTATCTTCAAAATCTTCATAATTATTACTCATCTTCCGCGTAATAAACTGAGCCGGTTTTATGGAGTAATTTTTCCTGCTCCATACGTGCTAAACGTTGAGCGCAGATTTTATAGGGC
>JAFSNU010000370.1 GCA_017447325.1 Synergistaceae bacterium
ATTTTGGGAGTTTCTATTCCGAACGAAGGAAGATTTTTGTGGCGTTTTGCGTATCAAATGACGACGGGGCGCGAGTTTAGACGCAAGTACGGCCTTGATTATGAAATTTTGATGAAATACGAGCATGTTAATACGGCTGACGAGATAGAGGCGGTGTTAAATCATTATTTTAAAAACGTGAGACACGCGTATTTTGGCTTGGGCAAAACGTTTTCGTTCTATAGATATTATGAATGCCGCGAGCCTGAAATTTAAATTTTAATTCACGAAAGGATTTTTTAAAGAAAATGGGAAATATTTTGAATGACGGGAAAAAATTGGAGCTTGAGCAAAATTATATTTTCTGGCCGGCTTTAATTTTTAGTGCCTGTTATATCGCGCTGTTTATATGGCTTGGATTTTATCAGTGGCCGCAGGCTGATGACTGGGCAATGGGAATTAATATTCACGTGAACGGCGAGAGCTTTTTTAAATTTGTCGGAGATTTTTATACAAGCACTAACGGACGTTTGCTTGCTGCAATTATGTACTGGCTGTTCATGCAGCTGCCGTTTAATTTATATGGGCTTTATGTAATAATCACGCTCGCGATGTACGGCTTGGCCTCGTATTATTTAGTCAGTGTTTTATGCGAGGGCTTTAAATTTAAAATTAAATTATTATTAACGTTAATTATAGTTGCCGTGTCATTGTCGTTAATGGAATACATGAACGAGACTTTATACTGGCTCTCTGCAATGCATTACGTTTGGACGCAGGCATTTTTAATTTTTTCGTTCGCACTCGCGCTTAAAGCATTAAACGGCTCTAAAGGCGCGTTTATATTATGCTTAATAATTTTATTTCTTGACGGCATTACGCTTGAGCAGCCTGTAATATTTTCCGGCGTTGCGGCGTTCTTAGCGGCTATATATTATTTATATAAGGGCGAGCGGCAAAAATTTTTAATCTGCGCGGCGTTCTGGCTTGCGTGTATCGCTGGATTTTTAGTTATGTACCTTGCCCCGGGAACGGCGCATAGAGTTGCGGCGATCGCAGCTAATAAAGTTAAATTTAACGCAAATTATACTGAACCGCATGGAACGCAATTAATTTTAAATCTTATTAAAATTGCAATTTCAGGCGGAGTTATGACGGCTGGAAAATTTTTCAGCAAGCCGTTTATTTATGTCTTTATATTATTCACGCCTTGCATAGCTGAGAATATAAAGATTAAATTTAATTTAAGATTAAAAGTCTGGCAGATTATTTTATTTGTTCTTATGGTAGATGTTGGAATGAATTTAATCACCGGAGCGACTGCCGGCAGCGCACTTTACAGCAGAACCGAGAGCATAGCTTTGTGCATCATGAGCGGCGTTTGGTTCGCGTTATTCGGCTTTTGCTGGCGCAATGAGAAACTTAAAAATTTAAAAATTTTTAAGTTAAGATATGCGCTGTTGATTTTATGTTTATTAGCCGCCCCTAACTTCACGTATGTTATACGCGATTTACAAATTGCTCCGGAGTATGCCGCTAATAATGCTGCGCGTCTTGAAAGCGCGTTGAGCCAACACAAGGCCGGAGTTGAAAATGTAATCG
>JAFSNU010000371.1 GCA_017447325.1 Synergistaceae bacterium
AACGGCTTATCAGCTATGCTCTCCGCCGCGAACGTATCGCCTATATCAATTTCATTCGGCCCTGTTATCCAAACTATGTCGCCCGCGTGAACTTCGTCAACTTCCGTGCGCTCAAGGCCGCGCGTCACCCATAACTGCGTGACCTTCGCGTTCTCCGTTCCGGTTATGCTCCAGTCGTCACCGGTATGATCCGTGCTGTGCCATTTTGTAGATACGCGAACGAACGGATCGCCCTTCTTAATGCTGCCCTGCAAAATTTTTCCGCATCCAATACGTCCGACGTACTCATTCCATGCAAGAGTGCTTACCTGCATTAAAAACGGCTCGTCAGGCTTAACGTCCGGTGCCGGCACGTAATCTATAATAGCTTGAAACAAATCGTCCATGTTGTCGCGTCTTGTGTCGCTTAAATCTTTTACAGCCCAGCCGTTTAATCCTGAGCCGTATAAGACCGGGAAGTCCGCCTGCTCGTCCGTTGCGCCTAACTCAAAAAATAAATCGAAAGTCTGATTTAAAGCATTATTAGGATCTGCGCCGTCTCTGTCAACTTTATTTATAAAAACCAAAGGCTTCATGCCGATGCTCAAAGCGTGCTGCAAAACGTAACGCGTCTGGGGCATCGGGCCTTCGTTAGCGTCAACGATCAAAATAACAGAGTCAACAGTCGATAAAATTCTTTCGACCTCGCCGGAAAAATCTGCATGTCCAGGTGTATCTATAATATTAATTAAATATCCTTTCCATTCAACCGTGCAGGGCTTTGATCTTATAGTGATGCCGCGCTCGCGCTCCAATGCGCCCGAGTCCATTACTCGCTCCGCAACCTGAACATGCGAGCTGAAAGTCTGCGCAGCTCTGAAAATCGAATCAATTAAAGTCGTCTTGCCGTGGTCAATATGCGCGACGATTGCCAAATTTCTTATTTTAGATGAATCCATTAACAATTTCTCTTCCCTTATACTAAATATAAAATTCAAAATATCAAATTATAAATAATTCAACATTTTACCACTTTAATAAATTTTATTTTAATTTTCAAAAAATTTTTCAACCCGCGATTAACTTAAAAATTTTTTGCAAATAAAAAATTCCCGCGCCGTAACGACACGGGAATAATTTTTAAATTTAAATTTTAATTTCAACTTAACGCCACTCGGTCGTGAGCGACAAGATCGCCCAAGTGTTTTTGCCCTGCCACTTATGCGGCTTGGCCGTCGCAGTGAACGTCGCCGGACGCTCAGATTTTTTATTAAAATTATAAATATCGCCGGTCATCGTGATTATTTTGCCGTTAGCCGAAGTCTTGACGTTCTTGACCTGCGCGTAATAAGTCGGCTCGGGCAGCTCGGGCTTCTCAAAGTGATAAAGCTTGTCGGACTTGTTATAATAAATCGCCGGAGTTCTGTTCAAATCGCTCTGAGGCTTAATCTCAACGTCAAAATATTTTTTCACGGCGTTAATAACCGTCTTGCCGTCAACCGTCAGATCTCCGTACTCGCAAGTTTTATCACGGCATTTTTTAATAGACTTAGGCGCGTTAATATAAGCGTGCATAATTCCGAAATATAAAAACTCGCCGAAATTATTCGGATCGCCCAAGTGAATGGCCGTGTCGTCGCCAAACTCTTCAAGATCAAACTCGAACATTCCGACTTCTGTAAAATTACTAATAAAAATTCCCATTCTGTCAAGCTCTTTCTGACTTGTAGCAGCGAACGCAGCAGCACTTAACGCAAAAAATAAAACTAACGCTAATAAAAATTTTTTCATCGCAAAAACATCTTCCTTTATATATATTAATTTAAAAATTTAAAAATTATTTAACACTTTAATCAATCCGCCGCGCCTTTCGCAGCCCGTGTTCCATAAGGCTTTAAAGTCAAGCCACGTAACTTCGCCGTAAGTTACAGCCTTAACTAAAATATTATCATCAAGCTCGTCATAACCGGCAAGCATGAACCAGTGCCATTCAAAATCTTCGAATTTATTGTCCGCATGATTAAGCATCAAATACGGGATCGGCAAATTTAAATCTATTTGACTTTTCACGGCCTCGAGCGCAAAATTAAAACTTGCAGAGCCGGCCAAGCCCTCGAGCCTGCGTAAATTATAATTCACGCTCCGCCAGTAATCGCCCAGGCCGCACAAATAAATTTCCAAATAATCTATCCCGTGATAACGCGGCGTTAAATACGGCTTCATGATACTCGCAAACTTTATAAAATTTTCGCGCGTCAAATCCTTAAATTTATATAAATTTTCAAAATTATCAAGTTTAGATAAATACATACATAAATCACAGGCAGTCACAGCAGCGCAGCCGCCTCTATTCATGTCGAACTCCGGCAGCCAGTCCTGATTGCCGCCAATGCAATTATCTATATAAATATAATCAAGCTCGCGTTTCATTTATTCTTTATCTTCAAGCGAAATTTTATCCTGCAGCCATTCCTCAAGAGCGCAGCCCTTGCGCAGCAACTTTCCGTCCGTGCTCGTGAACGCATGACGGGTATAGCCCTCCGCCGCTAATTTTTTATCAGCGACTCTAAAAATTCTGCACGCAAAAGTCACGCTGACTTTGTTTAAAGCTGTAATGCGCGTTTCAATCTCGATCTCATCATCATAGAACAACGACGATTTATAACGGCAATGCGCCTCGACAACCGGCAGCATAAAGCCCTCAGCTTCCCACTCAGTAAAGCTCTTGCCATGCGCCCGGCAGAACTCAGTCCGTCCCATCTCGAACCAGTCAACATAACGCCCATAATACGCAATTCCCATTTTGTCCGTCTCGCCGTACCTAACGCGCGTCCGGCAAAGTCCTTTATCAATCATTTAATCATCATCTCCAGAAATTTTTATTAAATTATAAATTTTCAGCCAGTCATCAGCGTTCAAATCTTCAGCACGCAAATTTTTAAAATCCTGCAAAACTTGCTCAGGCTCGCTCACAAAATTTTTTAAATTATTTAATAAAGTCTTGCGCCTATGAGCAAAAGCAATATGCAATAATCTGCTAAATAAATTATCACGCATCAGCTCAAAATTTTTATCAATTTTTATTTCAATCAAAGCCGACTTAACTTTCGGAACGGGCTTAAAGCACTCGGGGCTGACGCTCTTTAAAATTTTTGCGCCGCCCATCGCCTCGATAGCAACTCCCAACGGGTAACGCTCTTTGCTGTCGGCTTTAGCGATAATCCTGTCCGCAGCTTCCTTCTGCACCATAAATATAAATTTATTCAGGCCTTTATCCGCAAATTTTAATAATTCCCAGATCAACGGCGTTGTAATGTTGTACGGAATATTCGCGATAACTTTATTCGGGAACGGCTCGAGCGCAGCATAATTAAATTTAACCGCGTCGCTCCAGTGCAATTTTAAATTTAAATTTTCACTTGCTAAACTCTCAAGCTCCGGCCTTAGTCTTTCATCAATCTCCACAGCATGAAGACAAGACACGCCGCGATTTAATAAAGCCCGCGTTAAAACGCCCTGCCCCGGCCCGATCTCCAGCACAACATCATCATCTTCAATTTGCGCGTAATCAATAATATTCTGCAAAATATTTTTATCAATCAAAAAATTTTGCCCGTAACGCTTTAAATTTTTAAAATTATTATTCAAAATTTTAATCTAATCTTTCCTAATCTTGGCCTTAACCCCGCCGGTTAATTTTAACAATCTCTCAGGCTCGACCGGAAAGAACGCGTGATCCGTCCCTGCAGCTGACCAGACAACTTTATATTTAAATAAATCTTCGTCAAGCACAGCCGGAAGTTTTTCATCATAGCCAACGGGCGGCACTCCGCCGATCTTAAATCCATAATTCGCGAACACGTCGTCCGGCGGCATCATCCGTCCTCGAGTAAATCCGAGTACACGCGCCGCAAGCTTCGTGTCAACGTGATTTGCCCCGCACATCAAGACCAGGCACGGCGTCTTGCCAAATACAAATATTAAACTCTTCAAAATATATTCGCTGTCAACGCCGATAGCCCGAGCTGCGTCCTCGAA
>JAFSNU010000372.1 GCA_017447325.1 Synergistaceae bacterium
CCTAATGCCTAACAAGCTGACTGCGTTTCTTATGCCGTAGCCTCTTGAGAGCAAGAGCGTCGGACTGACAATCGGGATTACCCAGCCCATAAAATATAAAACTACAAGCTGATACACGCCGTTTATAAAAAAGCCTAAAATATAAGACGTGACCATCTCCTGACCTTTTGCACGGTTCAAAACTCCGCCGCAGAAAATTCCAAGCAAAGCTGCAATAGGCGTTCCGACTATCATCGCAAGCACCATGCCCGGGATTCCGACTATCGCCCAGTCAGAGACTAATATTAAGCCGATCTGTCCAGCCATCGCGCCTAACACCATTCCGAAATTTAATCCCATTCCAGCCATTATGGGAATTAAAAGTGATAATATTAAGAATGCGTTGCGGCCTATACGCGTTAATAATTCCTGAACTAAATAGCTCGCCGAAAATCCTGATAACGGGATAGCTATAGCCGATATAATTATAAAGATAATCGGCACAGCGTTATTCGCGACTAAACTTAAAATCTTATTTAAACTTAAATTCTTCATCTCTTTGAACGCACCTTTCTCGTCAGGGCGTAAAGTATCATTCCGTTGCTGACGATAAGTCTTATGACTTCCGACATGTCCGTCTGCAGTACGCTGTTAATTACCGACGGCGTCATCGTCAAAATTCCTTGAAACAAAAACGTTCCGATTATAACGTTTAATATAGTGGCTTTATTGACAGAAGCTCCGCCGAGTAATATAGACGCGACAGCCGGCAAAGCCATATAGAACGGGCCCATGTAAAGCTGTATAAAGCCGAAGCTCTGTTCGTAAACTATAATGCCGATTGCGCCTAACATAGTTGACAGCATTACAGATATAACTCTCATCCTGTCAACGTTCACGCCCGACGCTCTCGCGAACTCAGGGTTAGAGCCGACAGCAGTCATCGCCGTGCCAGTCTTGCTGCGCATGAACAGCCAGACTAAAAATGCCATGAATGCAAAAAATAAGAACGTGCCGATCGGCAAGAATAATTTGTCAAGCTGAACGCCCGTGTTATTAATGCTAATAGTCGTCCCTAAAAATCCGTCAAGCGCGCTGTGCCAGAAATTGTCAACGCTGATTGTAGTACGTAAGCCCGCGCCGGCGTAGCCCCATATCATCGTCGGATTTTTATACGGCAATAAAAGCCATGCAATGCACATAAATGCGACAGAAGAGAACCCGACATAAGTCGCGATCATCATCTCGTCGCCCTTTACTCGATTTAATAATTTGCCGTAAAAATAGCCCAGTATAGCCGCGATAGGCAACGCCATTATTATTGCCGAAGCGAAGCCCGCAAATGCTCTCAAGCCCGGGCCGGTCGCCGCCGTGATATTTAAAATCTCTAAAATTTTCTCGTTAAGCTCAATCGACATCGTCGCGCCTAATAATCCCGCTATAATTCCTAACGGCAGGCCGAAATTTAATCCGCAGCCGCTCTGAACCATCGGGATCATCGCAAGCACCATAACGCCGTTCATTCCAAATCTCACGAACGTATCAGTCAGCGAATTATCAAGCTGAACGCCCACAAACGGCGCAAGTATAAATAAAGACAGTAAAAACAGGCCGATTATTACGCGCGGCCAGCCCGCGTTCTCGATAAATCTTTTTATGCTCCTCTTCATGACGCGGCCTTCTCCTTCTCTCGTTCAATATCTTCGACGCTGTTTCCCATCATGAGCATTCCAAAGTCCTCAGCCGGGCTATCAGCCGGAAGCACGCCTGCAATCTTGCCCTCGCCGACTATCGCTATCCTGTCGCAGATAGATCGCAGCTCCTCAAGCTCGCTTGACGTGACTATAATAGTCGTGCCGTGCCCTTCGTTATAAGCTCTTAACGCGTCAAGCACTAAAGTCTTCGCTCCGACGTCTATGCCGCGCGTGGGCTCACAGACTAATAATATTTCAGGCTCTAACACAAACGCCTTTGCCAGACAAACTTTCTGCTGATTGCCGCCGCTTAACTCTCCGGCGTGCTGACCGGGCCCTGTGCATTTTATATCTAATAATTTAATTAAACTATTAGCCGCGTCCTCCATTGCCTCGTCGTCGCGAAGCTGCAACAAGCCTTTAATGCCCTTTAAAAATTTGCCCTGAACCTGCATAGCCGTGAAAGTTATATTCCAGTCAATACGCTCGTCTAATAACAAGCCTACGCCGCGCCGGTCTTCAGACACAAACGCCATTTTATTATCAAGAACTTTACGCGGCTTGTTAAGCTGCAATTTCGTGCCGAATAATTTTACACTTCCGCCGGCAGGATACAATCCCATTATACCATTAGGAATGCCTAATTTGCCGTGGCCTGCAAGTCCGCCTATTCCAAAAATTTCACCGCGCCTGACTTCAAGCGACACATCGCGCACAGTCTCGCCGGGCATGTCAACCCATAAATTTTTGACGCTCAAAGCTATATCGTCATAGACCACCCGCGGATGTTGCGGCTTGCTCTCGTGTCTCTCTTCGCTGACAGTCCGTCCGACCATCCATGACGCTATCTGCCTTACAGTCGCAGTCTTCGCGTCAGTGTCCTGAATGACTTCGCCGTCACGTAAAACAACTATCCTGTCGCATAATTCTTTGACTTCATGCAGCCTGTGCGAGATAAAGACGATTGCAATGCCTTTCTCAGCCAAGCTCTTTAACGCCTTTAATAATATTTCAGCTTCAGTCTCAGTCAAAACTGCCGTCGGCTCGTCCAAAAATAATAATCTCGTGTTCCTGCGGTCGATCTCACGCGCTATCTCGATAAACTGCTTATAGCCCACCGGCATTTCAGCAACTATCATGTCAGGGCTTATATCAACGCCTAAAGTCTTAATGGCAGTGTCAGCCCGCGCTTTCATCGCCGCTCTGTCCAACGTTGACATCCTGTCGCTGAAAATATATTCTAATAAAGACGGATTTAAAACTTCGCGATTTAATAAAATATTTTCAGCCGCGCTAAAGCCTGGAATTAAAGAAAATTCCTGATGCACCATGCCTATACCTGCCGCCAATGCCTGAGTGGGGCTTATGAACTTTACCAGTTCGCCGTCCATTAAAACTTTTCCCGTATAGCCGCCGGTGCTCGCGATAACGGGCATTCCGAACAAAATATTCATCAAAGTCGATTTGCCCGCGCCGTTCTCGCCGACAAGTCCCAATATTTCGCCGGCCTTCAGCTCAAAGTTTACGTTAGATAAAACTCTATTGCCGTAATACTCTTTGCCGATATTTTCGAGTTTCAATAAAGGCTTATCGCTCAAAACTGATCACCTCGTTAAATTTTAAAAATTTAAATTTCATTAAAACTTAAAAAAGGGAAGTTGCCGGCAAAAGCGACTTCCCTTAACTTTACGCTATTTTAAATTTCAAATTTATTTGCCAATGCTGAAATATTTTTCCGGAATTTCAACATCGCTAAGGCCGAGCTGTCCCTTGCCGAAGACGTAAGTATCCTGACGGACAAGCACAAATTTCTTGTTTCTAACGCCCGTTCCTGCGTCAGTGTAGTAGGCCGCGCCCCATTTAGTATTCGGCGTGTACTCGTTGTAGCAGGCTATTAAATCTTTTAAGCTGTCGATCTTCGCTTTGCCCTCCACTATGCGTTTACCGAACTCCGCAAGCGCCGCGCTTGTCGTGTAGCCGTATGAGAACGCCCATGTTCCCATTCTTTCCTTGCCGCCGGCCGCGATAACTGCGTCTTCAACTTTCTTCAAGATCGCCGGCCAGTTGCCGCTCTCGTCTGCTAAGTCGATTCCCAACGCGCCCGGGTAGCCCATTAACGGCGACGGTAAATCCGCTTCGACAAAATATCCGCCGAGCTCCGCAATGCGTCTTAATAAAGGCTCAGTGTGTGCGTCGTTTGTGCAGAAGAATGCCGCGTTCTTGCCGTACTTCTCAAGCCATGCGGGCATGCTCTCAAGTATATACTGCTGAGCTCCGGCAACGCCGACATCGCCCGTGGGATCAGGCGCGGTCTCAAATACAAATTTAATGCCCAAATCTTTGCAGGCTTCTTCCATGATCGCGCGTCTGCGGCCTAACGTCTCATAGCTCATGTGTCTCGGGAATGAGATATGAACGAACGTGTCCGCGCCCATTTTTTTCGCTGCTAACGGTATAGTATAGCCGCGTGCGATATTATCAGCGTTAATTGCCAAGTCAGCGGCTGAAGTTATAACGCCCGGATCCTCGTGAGCTTCGCC
>JAFSNU010000041.1 GCA_017447325.1 Synergistaceae bacterium
ATATAAAATTAACGACTTGTCTTTTACTTTGCTATTATCAATAATTTTAATAATTAAATCTTGATTTAATTTCTCGAACACTCTCGCACGGCTCGACGCGCTGCGTCCCATGATAAAATACGCAATCATCAAACGCCCCGCATTGCTGCAGCCGATCATAATTCCGCGCCCGGGATAACTATTATTATTAAACAAATTAATTTTCATGCATAACTCCTCCGTTGCCTGGGGTAAAATTTTCCATTCGGCCTCTTCCATTACGCGCCTTTGCAAAATCTCCGGCGTGTCGCCCGGCAAAATCTTCACGGCCTTTTGCTTTAAAATTTTTCCGCCGTCCGGCACGTCATTAACCAAATGCACAGTCGCGCCAGTGACTTTCACTCCATAATTTAAAGCTGCCTCGTGAACTTTCAGCCCATAAAAGCCTTTGCCGCAAAAAGCCGGAATTAAAGCCGGATGAACATTTATAATTCTATTTTTAAATTTATTCACGAAATTTGCGCTCAAAATATGCATAAAGCCGGCTAAAATTATTAAATCAGGCTTCGTCTCGTCAAGCAAGCTTAAAATTTTATTTTCAAACTCTAAAGCATTATTAAAATTTTTGCGCTCTGCTACATCAGCGCGAATATTATTAGCTCTCGCGCGTTCAAGAGCGTACGCTTGCGAATTGCTCGAGACAACTTGAACTATCTTGCCGTTCTTTAACTTTGCGTCAATTAAAGCTTGAAGATTTGTTCCGCCGCCGGACACTAACACTGCTATCTTTACAGTCAAAAAAATTTCCCCTCGCTTTCAAATTTTTAAATTAAATTTATTTAAAAATTTATTATAACTTTATAACGCAAAATTTTAAAATATATCAGGCTGGGTTAATTTATGAAATTTAAAGCGCGGGCAGCTTCAAAATTTACAAGCTTCTCCCGCGCAGTTTTTAATTTTTATTTATTATCTCTTTAAATATAATTTCCGTGAACTTTGCCGCTCCGGCTTTGTTTAAATGATCTGCGTCGCGAAAAAGTTTTAACCGCTCGTGCTCGTCCTGAAATCTTTCGTCACACGAATAGTCATAATATTTAACGCCCGTGTCCGCGCAAATTTTATTTATTAAATTATAAAACTCGTCAAAAAATTCCGGCGAATTTTTGCGAACGGTCTCGACATACTCATTTAAAAACGGCGTCGTGATTAACACCGGCGTAATATTTTTAGCCTTTAATAATTTTATCATCTCGTAAAGCGCGTCTATCTCTTCCTGATTATAAATTCGTCTGCCGTTTAAATCTAATTTGTGTTTTATAATCTGCGCGTTGTATTTTGACAATGCGTCTTTATTTAAATCAATTTTCTCCGCCGTTTTAAGCCAGTTTTCATAAAAGCCCCGAGCCTTATGCTGCCTTAATATAGTCTTCAGCAGCCCCTCTGAAGCTGTCAGCGACGGAAAATATTTTACATAAAATGCAGTCAGAGGCTCATATAATTTTATATATTTAGCATCAAGAAATTTATAATAGCTTTTATTTTTAGATAAAAACGAATCGCCTTCGGTCTCAGGCTTCCCGAACAAAGACTGGTAAGATATTACTATAAACGCAATGCCGCCGCGAGCTAAATTATTATAATAATATTTTAACAGCCTTAAATCATACGATAGATATTGATTGCTCAGAGAAAAATTAAAACACGTCAGGCCGCGAATGTTTTCATAATTAAAAGCGCATTGGCCGTGACTTGAGCCGAAATTGCAAATTTTAATTTCACTCGGGATATTTTTAAATTTGTCCGTGTCGTCGAGGGTGTGAAACTTTTTTATATACAAATAATTAACGCAACAAGTCAGCACGCTCATAATTATTAAATAAATAAACAAGCGCGTTAAAAATTTTTTAATATTAATATTAAATTTAGAACTGGAAATAAACAAATTCCGTTCCCGCACCTTTCTGTGAAAAGAACACTATAATAAATCCAATTAAAATATAAAAGCTCCAGCGCACAAAAATATTATATTTACTTAACAGCTCCAGCGGCTCTTTATCTTTCAGCGCAAATATCAAATCATAAATTATTAAAATCAAAGTCAAGCCCATATAAAATCTCTTCTCGCCATAGACTGCGTCAAAGCCGTTCTTAATATAAAAACTAAAATTATTAATCCCGTCGAACATGTGAGCGAAAACATAAACGGCGTCGCTCAAGCTCTGCGCTCTGAAGAATACCCATAAAGCCGCAGCAAACATAAACACGAAAATTATTTTTAAAAATCTAACTAAAATATTTTGCTTTGCATCGCGCTTAACTCTAAATAAATTTTCGATTATCTGCCCCAAGCCGTGAAGGCCGCCCCAGATTATAAACGTCCAGTCCGCGCCGTGCCATAAGCCGCTTATTAAAAACGTTATTAATAAATTAAAATTATGGCGCAATTTATTTACTCGATTGCCGCCCAAGGGAATATATAGATAATCTTTAAACCAAGTTGACAGCGAGATGTGCCACCTGCTCCAAAATTCGCGAAGGCTCGAAGCAAAATACGGCGCGCGGAAATTTTCGATTAAATTAATTCCCATTAATTTAGCACTGCCCCGAGCTATGTCAGAGTAACCGGAGAAGTCACAGTAAATTTGAACAGTGAAGAACAGCGCGGCAGTCACAAGCGAGAAGCCCGTATAATTATTTAAATTATTATACACAGCATCGACGCTCAAAGCTAAATTATCAGCTATGACAAGTTTCTTAAATAATCCCCACGCGATTAATTTTAAGCCGTAAGCTGCCTGATCATAATTAAATTCGTGCTTATATTTAATCTGAGGCAATAAATTTTCAGCGCGTTCGATAGGGCCGGCGACTAACTGCGGAAAGAACGATATAAACGCCGCGTAAACCGCAAAATTTCTTTCAGGCTTTATCTTCTTATTATATACGTCTATTACATAGCTCAAAGTTTGGAAAGTGTAAAAACTTATTCCGACCGGCAGCATTAATTTTAAAGTCACCGGATGAAGATTTAACGCGAACGAGTTTAAAAATTTAATTAAATTATAATTAAAGAAATTAAAATATTTAAATATAAACAGCACGCCCAGGCATGAAATTAAACTTGCACATAACGCCGCGCGTTTATATCTCTCATATTTTTCAATTATAATCGCGCAGCTAAAAGAGATTAAAGTCGTGAACAAAATTAAAGCTATATACTTTACATTCCAGCTCATGTAAAAATAATAGCTTGAAATTAATAATAAATAAATTCTAATTTTTTGCGAATTTATACTCCAGTATAAAATAAAGACGATCGGCAAAAATACGGCAAACTGCCACGAGTTAAAAAGCATGATATTTTTTATTTTTATAAGCCTGCAAAATTAAAATTAAAATTAATAACGCACTGCCTATTATATCAGTCATCACTCCGGCGTGAAGCATTAACGGCGCAATTAATATTAAAATAATTCGCTCAAGCCACGTGCATTTTTTAATCAGCCAGCCCTCGAGTCCCGCGACTAACGCGCAAGTTCCTACTGAAGCCGTGAACGCCGCCCATAAGCTCGCCGCTAACTCCGAGTTCGCTCCGAGTAATAAAATATTATTATTTAAGAAGAAGAACGGAATTA
>JAFSNU010000373.1 GCA_017447325.1 Synergistaceae bacterium
CCGTTAATGTTCAGAAATTCTATAGTCCCTGTCGTTAATATCACTACGCAGGCTTCGATGCCGTTATTTTTTATCGGCTTGATAATGGGCAATTCTATGCTATTAAACTTGGGAATAATTTTATTCTGCGGCTCGTTAGTCTTTCATCTTGTGACTTTGCCGGTTGAGCTTGACGCAAGCTCACGCGCTTTAAAATTATTGAAAGAGACGGGAACTTTAACGAGCGACGAGTTAGACGGAGCGAGAAAAGTTTTGAACGCGGCGGCCTTAACTTACGTTGCGGCGGCCTTGATGAGCATCTTGCAGCTTGTGAGATTACTTTTAATTAAAAATTCGCGTGAAAGATAGTTAATTTTTAAAATGCGTGGCATCGAAGCGGCGTTACATGTTTTAGAGCAGGTTAAAAGCGGCCGGCTTGCGTCTGAAGTTTTGCGCAAGACTGCTGATATAAACAAGATGAAGGGCGCGGATGTCTCGCTCGCGTCTTCGTTAATTTATCTGGCTGAACGCAAGCGTGAACTCTGGGAAAATATTTATTTAGATTTTATTAAAGATAATTCTAAAAAATCAGAGCTGCCGGAACTTGTTAAAGACACTTTGTTAATCGGCACGGCGGGAATTTTAGGATTAAAGCATTTTGCTCAAGGCGTTTTGGTTAATGCGTTAATCGATAATTTGAAGCGCAAAAAATTATTTCAATGGGTAAGGCTCGTTAATGCAGTTTTGCACGCGGTGGGCGAGGGCGGCAATGCAAAGCTTGAGGAATTAAAATCAAGCATGTCTTTACGTGACAGGGCGATATATTCGGGCGTGCCGGTCTGGTCAATTCCGGTTTGGGAGAAGAGCTGGGCGAGGCCTGAGTTATTAAAATTATTTGAATATATTTCGCAGCCGCCTTTAACTTGCGTTAGAGTTGCAAATCTTGACGAAGCGTCACGCGCGGAGCTGTTAAATAATTTAAAGGCTCAGGACTTAATCGCGCCGAATTATAAAGATGATTTAAGCTCGCAGGTCGTGAGATTAAACACTACTATACTGCCCGTAAATATTTACGGCTTTGATAAAGGCCTTGTGACGGCTCAAAGCGAAAGCTCAGTTTTAGCCGCGTCGCTTGTGAAGAAATTTTATAAAAGCGGCTTGATACTCGACATGTGTTCCGGGCGGGGCGTTAAAGCCGGACAAATTTTGAGCGATTTAAATAATTTTAAAGATTTAAAGCTCGAGGCATGGGAACTATCGACACCTAAGCACAAGAGCGCGTTTAAAGAACTCGCGAGATTAAATATAGATAAAGCTAAATTTAATTTAAAGAACGGAAACGCGTTTGACTTAGAGCCTGATGATACGCCTAAATTTATAATTTTAGATGCGCCTTGTTCGGGCAGCGGCACGTGGACGCGCAAGCCTGACTCTAAATGGCGTTTGGACTGGGACAAGTTAGATAAATTAGTTTATACGCAAAAGAGACTGCTTGATCGGGCTTTAAATTTATGTGCTTCTGGAGGCTTCGTGCTTTATATAACTTGCAGCTTGTTTAAGAACGAGAATGAGAGCGTAGTAAGCGAGGCGTTAAATAATCATAAAGACTGCGTTGAAATGCCTGTAAATTTTAACGCGTTGAGCATGGGCGATGAAAAAATTTCGCCGTTTAAAAAGGGCAAGCCTTGGGGCTGTTATATCTGGCCGGAGACGCCGTGGCTCGACGGATTTTACTGCGCTTTAATCATGAAAAAATAATTTTAAAATTAAAATTAAATTTTTTAAAAGAGAGGAGCTATATATAATTGAAGAAGATGTTTAGTTGGACGCTGCTTCTGGTCGTGTTAATAATTTTTGGATCCGGAGCGGTGGCAGTTTATACAGTATTTTTCACGGGCGATATAACGGTGCCGCCTTTGCGTGAGCGCACTGTAGTTGAAGCAGTTGAAGAGTTAAAGAGGCTTGACTTAGTAGCGCAGATTGAGAACGTTGCGTCAGCCTTGCCCGAGGGACGAGTGTTAGGCCAAGCACCGGAAGCCGGAACAAAGACCCGCAAGAAACAAGTCGTAGTATTGCAGGTGAGCCGCGGCGGCGAGCTTCACGCAGTGCCGGACGTTCGAGGCCAGACGCTTGCAAATGCTCAGAGCGTGATTAAAGAGCAGGGATTTGCTTTAGGCGATGTAATTAGAATTAAAGAGAAAGGCCACGAGCCCGGGACGGTAATAGCTCAAAGTCCCGCGTCTCCGGCGAATGTTCCTGTTGCGAGAAAAATTGATTTGTTAGTTCAGGACGGCGCGGCCGCGAGTACCGGAGCAGGTAATAATAAAAACAGCGTGATAATTCCTGACGTAAATCGCATGACTGAACGAGAGGCAAGAAATTTATTAGAGGCAAGCGGGCTTAAAGTTCAGACGGTCGATAGAGTTTACAGCCCTGTAATGTCCGACGGCTTAGCGATAGAGACGAGGCCAAGCGCAGGGACGGCAGTTAAACAGGGCGATGCCGTGAGATTAAAAATTGCTACGTCAAGACGGCCGGCGGGATATTCTGACGAGAGCGGCACGCCGAATAACGCGCGTAAAGTAACGTCAAATCAAAATGCAGCGCAAAATCAAGAGCAAACTCAAAACTCAGCTCAAGCTAATAATGCTAATAATACAGGACGCAGCATTAAAGTCTCAGTGCCTGGTCAGGAAGACGTGTTTATCGGCGACGGCGAGAGAAAGGATTTGCCGATTAAAGAGGTTGACGTGACCGTCAGCGTATTAGACCAGCCGAGCACGAGACGCGCGGCGAATAATGCAAATCAAAATCAAGCATCGCAGGCGCAAACTCAAGCAAATAATAATTCAGGCAGCAAGACCGCGAGATTTAGATATCAAGTTCCGCCGTTGGTAACGCCTATGGACGTTAGAATTGAGCTGACTGATCCGGCCGGCCGCAGGACTTTATTAAACCGTCAGGCTCGGAGCGGCGAAAATATTTCGCTCGAGGCAAAGTATGACAAAGAATGTTTAATAACTATATTCTTGGGCGGCGAGATGGTCGGCCAGCAGCGTTATAGATAAAAATTAAAATTAAATTATAAATTATATATATATAAAGGAAGAAGGTTGCATTATGGACAATCGTAAAATTTTGATCGCGCCGTCGATACTTGGCGCAGACCCGTTAAATATTGCAAATTGCGTTGAAAGTTTGGAAAATAATTTTGACTGGCTGCATTTGGACATAATGGACGGTCATTTTGTGAAAAATATTTCGTTTGGGCCGAGTGTAGCTAAAGCGATGCGCGCGAGATGGCCCGAGGCGTTTATCGATGCGCACCTGATGATAGATTGCCTTGACATAATGCTGCCGGAATTTATAAATGCTAAGCCGGATTTAATTACGCTTCATGCTGAAGTTGAAACGCAGTTATTGCACGCGAGATTAATGCAGATTAAAAAGGCGGGAATAAAGGCCGGAGTGTCGATAGGGCCGGTTACTTCGCTTGAAGTTGTAAAGCCTGTTTTAAATCTTGCAGATTTAGTTTTAATAATGTCGGTGACGCCAGGCTTCGGCGGACAAAGTTTTATTGAAAGCACGCTGGACAAGACGCGCGAGCTTGTGAGCTTGCGGGCAGCTTTAAAATATAATTATTTAATCCAGATGGACGGCGGCATTAAGGCTGAAAATGCTTTGAAAGTTGTGCAGGCCGGCTGTGATGTAATAGTTATGGGCAGTGCGGTGTTCAGTGCGGACAATCCGGCTGAATATTTAAAAGATTTAAAATTAAAATTTAAAAATTTTTAAAGGACGTATATTATGGATCAGAACGAGAGTTTAATAGAGCTTGGCCGTCTTGCAGCTGAACGGCGCGAAGAGGCGAATTTAAGCTTGCAGGACATTTACGAGCGGACGAAAATTAGAATTGAATATTTGCGGGGAATCGAGTCGGGAAATTATAACGGCTTCCCCGAGCCTGTTTACGTGCGCGGATTTGTCAGAACTTATTTGAGCTTGATTAACGCGCAGGACTTGCAGGATGATTTTATAGCGCAGCTTGCCCGTTTAAATTCGCAGCCGCATAATAAGCATCAGCATGAAATGCAGATAACTAATCCGAATATTTTGGGCAGCGCGAACGTGCAAAAGGGATTTAAGCCGGTGTCGCACATATGGCTGTTTATAGTCTTGCTTGCGGCGCTTGCAGGAACGGGCGTATATGTCTGGTACTCGCTTTCGAACGGCGGATTTAGTCTTGAGAATTTTAAATGGCCGAACTTCGCCGCGACGAGTGCAAGCGACGAGAATAATAATTCAGAGCCTGAAGTACAGCCCGAGCCTGTGCCGGTTGTTATATCTGAAGACAAAAAGCCTGAGCCTGAGCCTAAGCCCCAGCCGGTTAAAATTAAGCCGTATATAGAGATAAGAGCGCAGAATGATGTGTGGATGAGCGTGTCAATAGGCGATAATAACGTATTTAGAAAAACTTTGCGCAAGGGCGGAGCTGTGTCGTGGGACATGGGCAGCAACAACGCGCGCGTGACTTACGGCAGACCTAATGCAGCTATAGTTATATTGAACGGCAAAAATTTAGGTCCTGCAAGCCCGAGACCTACTAAAAAATCTGAGACTTATATTTATTTCCCGGACGGCACGTCTAAGAAAAATAATTAATTTTAAAGCATGAAAATATTTTTGATGAGTATGGGCTGCGCTAAAAATTCTGTTGACAGCGAGAGATTAGCCGGCAGGATTATCAGCGCAGGCCATGAGATAGTCAGCGATGTTGATAAAGCTGAAATCGGAATTATAAACACGTGCGGATTTATTCAGGACGCTGTGAAAGAAAATATAGATGCGATTTTAGATTTGGAGCAGCTGAAGCTTGAAAATAAATTAAAGCATATTATAGTGACGGGCTGTTTGGTAAATCGATATGAGCAGGAGCTAAAGGCCGAGCTGCCGACTGTAGATTTATTCACGCGGGCGGAGAGCTGGGACGATATTATAAAGTTATTAACGCCTAAAGCTTTAAATAAATTATGCGATAGATTTATGCTTGAGCCGGTCACGCCGTGGTCGAGATATTTGAAGTTAAGCGAGGGCTGTAATAAATTCTGCACGTACTGCTCGATACCGTTCATACGCGGCAGATTGCGAAGCGTCGAGATTAAAGATTTAGTGAACGAGGCTTTGAAGTTATGCGAGGGCGGCGCGAAAGAAATTTGTTTAGTAGCCCAGGACTTAATGGACTACGGCAAAGATTTATATAATAAGCCGATGCTTAAAGAATTAATAGAAATTTTAAACAAAGAGCTGCCGGACGGGACGTGGCTTAGGCCGTTATACATGTATCCCGACGAGATGACGCATGAGTTTATAGACTTCATGTTAAGTAAAGATAAAGTTTTAAGATATTTTGACATGCCTGTGCAGCACATCAGCGATAAAATTTTGCGGCGCATGAACCGCAAGACGACGAGCGATAAAATTAAAGATATTATTAAATATGTAAGATCATGCGATAAATTTTTCACGCTGCGCACAACTATAATGACGGGCTTCCCCGGCGAGACTGAAAGCGATTTTGACGAGCTGTTAGAATTTTTGAGCGAAGCTAAAATAGATCACGCCGGAGCGTTTATATTTTCGCCGGAAGAGGGCACCCGCGCGGCAGAGTTTGCAGATCAAGTTGATTTTGACACGGCTCAAGAGCGTTATCAGGCCGTGACGGACTTGCAGTTTGACATAGCTCAAGAGCGCGGCGAATTATTTATTGACAAAGAGCTTGAGGTGTTGATTGAAGAGATTAATATTGACGCTGAGAGCGCAGGGCAAGCCTCGCAGAGCTTGGAGCTTGAGAGCTTGAGCAATAATAAAAATTTTGCGGGCGAGAACGGCGGCAGCGAGTTTGAGATCTGGGGACGTTCGTATCGCGATGCGCCGGACGTTGACGGCAGAATTTGCGCAGAGGGCTTGATGAGTGACAAAATAAAATTATTAAAGCCCAGCGATAAAGTCAAAATTAAAATTCAGGAATGCGTCGGTAATGACTTATTCGGGGAAATAGTTTAAGAATTAAAAATTTTTGCCGTGTGAGTTAATTTTAAATTAATCGCGCGGCAATTTTTGTATATTATAATATTTAAATAAATTATAAACAGGAGGCTTTAAGTTCTATGATACGAGGCATTATTAACACGGCCAAGTTCGTTATTAGACGCGCAACAGGCCATGGCTATTACGTTAATATCAAGCAAGTTCAAAAACAGCTTGACGAAGCTTTAGCCGGAAAGCGCGGCGAATTAGAGTTATATGGTTTGAAGCAAGGTACGGACAAGGCTTCAGCGATTTCATTCATGACGCAGGACGAAGACGTTTCAATGAGAGTTGCGCATGACTATTTGCGCCATTACGAATTTTTATTTAATAATTTCAAATTTGACGAGTTTTCTTTAATCGAATTTGGATGCGCGGACGGAGCGTCGCTGCGCATGTGGGAAGAATATTTCCCGAAAGCGGATATATACGGCGTAGATTTGGATGAAAATGCAACGCGTCATGACAACTCTTCTTCTGCCACGGGGGGGGGGAGAATCCATATCGTTATCGGCGATGCAACTTCTCCGCTCACATATGATAAATTAAAGCAAGCCGCAAAAAATCCCTTCATCATAGTCGACGACGCATCTCACGCTTGGAGTGATCAGCGCATATCATTTGAGCTTTTCTGGGACATTTTAACGCCCGGCGGGTTTTATGTCATTGAAGATTTAGAATGCGGAGCTATCGGAGCATATCCGCAGTATCCGCCGAAAATTTTAGATTCGCAGCCTTTCAACGATTACATGCACGAACTAAGCAAAATTTTACGATGGGCTCCTGACCGTCAGCCTGCTCAAAATTTTTATCACTTTGAGCATTTGCCCGAGCGAGTGCAAAAAATTGCCTTGGAGATGGACGCTTGTATTTTTATTCCAGGCGCAGTTATTGTCCGCAAGAAAAAATTTTAAAATAGTTTAAAAATTTTTGCCGCGTGAGTTAATTTTAAATTAATCACGCGGCAAATTTTATATTTATTATTGAATGAAAAATATTTTATGCTTACTTGCTTGTCTCTGCCTCTATTGCTAATGCTAATTCTTTTTCTTTGAGAATA
>JAFSNU010000374.1 GCA_017447325.1 Synergistaceae bacterium
AATAATTTTACGACGCGCGTTTATTATCCGTTATGCTTACACTTGCAGCACTGCTTTGAATTTTTAGGCGGCAAGCCCGGCGACTGTCCGAACGCCGAGAAATTAACTCAGGAAGTTTTAGCGCTGCCGATCTTCCCGGGATTATTAAGCGATGAGCAAGAGCGATTAGTCAGCAAGATTAAAGAATTTTTTAAATAATTTAAAAATTTTTGCGCAAATTTGGCGTTTCCCTCTTGTAATATTTTAAATTATTCGCTAAAATGCGGTAATAATGCAATATGATTTTGCAAATATCGATTTTGGAGGCGTTTTGTAATGACTAAGACAGAATTTGTGGCTAACGTAGCAGAGGCAACGAAGCTTACGAAGAAGGACGTTGCGGCGGTTGTTGACGCGGCTCTTAAAGAAGTCGGCGATGCTTTAAGCAAGGGCGACAAGTGCACGTTCGTCGGATTCGGCACGTTCGAAGTGAGAGAGAGAGCAGCCCGCGAGGGACGCAATCCTCAGGACCCGAGCAAGAAGATTCAGATCCCTGCCCGCAAAGTTCCTGTGTTCAAGGCCGGAAAAGGTCTTCGCGAGATCGTCAACAAGTAATTTTAAATCTAAAAATTTTATTAAAGCGCACAGAGATTTTTTATTTAAATCCCCGTGCGCTTTTATTTTTAAATTTTATTTTAAATAATTTTTAATCACGTTAAAAGTTTTGTCAGCAGCTCCGCCCAAGCTCGCGCAGTATCTTTCACAAGCCGCTTGAATTTTAATTTTATTCTCAGGCTCAAGAGCATTGCGCCACGCATTAAATAATTCAAAATCATTATGCACGCACTGCGCCGCTCCCATGAAGTCCATTCGCTCGGTGTCGGGGAAGTCCGTCATAAAAGGCCCGTGAGTTAAAGGCGTGTTAAATAAAACCGGCTCAAACGGATTTTGTCCGCCCTTGTCAACTAAACTTCCGCCGACGAACGCCGCGCTTGCACTCGCGTACAGCTCGAATAAAACGCCTATCCTGTCTATCACAGCTATATCAAATTCAGAATTATTATTTAATCTCGATAATAGCTCGGCCTTTAATTCAGGATAAGGCAAGGCCGCCGCGACGACCATTAACGCACGCTCAGGATGCCTCGGCACGATCGCGAGCCGCGCGTCAGGACAAATATTTTTAATTTTTCTAAACGCTGCGATAATTATATCGTCCTCGCCAGTGTGCGTGCTGCCGGCGACAAACAACGGCGCGTCCTCACGCTTTCTCAGCCATGACCATTTGCCCGCGTCAGCATTCCTGCGTCTCTCGAACAGAGCGTCAACTTTCGAGTCGCCCGTTATAATAATTTTATTTTCGTCAACGCCCAAATCTATAAATCTTGCTTTATCTTCTTCAAATCTTGCGAAAATAATTTCAAAGCAATTTAAAACTCCGCTCCAGAATGATTTATTTTTGCTCATTCTATTAAGCCCTCGGTCAGACACCCGCCCGTTAGCTAAGAACGCTTTAATATCCCGAGCCTTGAGCTGATATAAAATTTCCGGCCATAATTCGGTCTCCATCGTGACGTAAATTTTTGGCTTGATTATATCTAAAGCTTTATTCACATATTCTAATCTGTCCCAAGGGCTGTAAATAAATTTATCGACGCAGTCAGCTATTAAATTATTCGCCATGGCCCGGCCTGTCTCTGTCACTGTCGAAAGGACGCAGGGCAGTTCAAGCTCGCTTTTAATTTTGCGCACTAACGAACTCGCGGACTGAACCTCGCCGACTGATACAGCATGACACCAAACGCAGCTGCGCAAATTATTATCAAAATCTTCAATATCGCCCATGCGCTCGGCAATATTATTTTTATACTTGCGCCTGAGCCACGCCTTGCCGCCGAAAGTAAAGAACGCGTTAATTAAACTTCTATAGAGCTTCAGCTCTGAGTTATAAATAAATTTCTGCATTTTAAATTAAAATAAATCTATA
>JAFSNU010000375.1 GCA_017447325.1 Synergistaceae bacterium
ATTTATTTCACAGCATTTAAAATTACATCGCGCAGCTCAGGGTCTTCAAGGGCTAACTGCACGTTCGCCGCAAGCCAGCCTTTTTGCGTGCCGCAGTCAAATCTTCTGCCCTTATAAACAAATCCCCAGACGGGCTCTTGAGCGCATAAAGTCTTTAAGGCATCAGTGAGCTGTATTTCTCCGCCGGCGCCGGCCTGCTGCCCTTTCAAAATCTCGAAAACACTCGGCGATAATATATAACGACCCATTATAGCAAGGTTGCTCGGCGCGTCATTGACGTCCGGCTTCTCGACCATGTCGATGATTTTATGAATGCCGTTCTCTATCTCAAACTGCGATTTTACTATGCCATAGCGCGACACGTTCTCCGGCTCTACTTCTTCGAGAGCTATAACGCTGCCGCCCATCTTCTCGTGAACTTTTATTAATTGCGCTAAAACAGGGTCGGACTCGTTGATGAAAACGTCGTCGGGCAACGCAACTCCAAAAAATTCATTGCCGCAGACAGGCTCGGCGCAAAGCACAGCATGGCCAAGCCCTAACGGCTCGCGCTGCCTTATAAATAAAATTTCAGCCATATTAGAAATTTTAATCATCATCTCGTACAGCTCAGTCTTGCCCCGGGACTTCAATAATTCCTCAAGCTCGAAAGACCTGTCAAAATAATTTTCGATAGATCTCTTAGCCCGTCCGGTGATCATAATTATTTCACTGCAGCCTGACGCGATAGCCTCTTCAACACCGTACGAGATAATCGGCCTGTTCACAAGCGGCAGCATTTCTTTTGCAAGCTCTTTAGTGACCGGCAAAAATCTTGTTCCCAAGCCCGCGACCGGGAATACGCATTTGGAAATTTTGCTTTGCATTAAACTCACTCCGATTTATATTTTTAAAAATTTTCATGCTATAATTATTTTACAAAATCAAACTTTCAAGCAAATAAACTCGAAGTTTTTCAACTACATTTTCAACTACAAACAGCCAACATAAATTTAATTATTGCAATTAATTACACCCGCGTTTACAAAAATAAACTCATCAAAAATTTTTCGCGAGTTTTAAATTACAACTCTCAAACTTTTAATAATCTTCGCGCGTGCTCCTGAGCTTCGATTAAGTCCGGTGAACCTGACAGCATTCTTGCGAGCTCTTTAACTCTGTCTTCGCCCGAAATATTTTTAATAGTCACAGCGTCATTATCTAAATTATCACGCGTTATATTAATATGAGCGTCGCCGAGCGCGGCAATAGATGCCTCGTGAGTTACGAGTATAACCTGGCAGCGTTTAGATAATTCTTTAAGCTTCAAGCCCGACAGCACAGCAGCCTTGCCGCCGAGTCCCGCCTCTATCTCGTCAAATACCAAAGTGTCCGGCAAAAATCTATCAGGCAGTGAGAGCTGCAGTGCTAATAATATCCGGCTTAATTCCCCGCCCGAAGCGATTTTGTCAATGCGGCCTGTGCGAGAGCTTGAAGTTAAAATAAATTCTATCTCGTCAGCTCCTGAACGCTTTAATTTGTTTAACTCGTTAAAATTAACTTTAAACTCGCTGTCGGCCATGGCTAAATCTTTTAATATATTATTAACAGACTGCTCAAGATTTAACGCCGCGCGTCTGCGCTCCTCGCGTAAACTTAAAGCTAAAGCGTTAGCCTCTCTCTTCAAGTTCAAAGCCTGCTTAGACAAATTTTCAAGCTCGTTA
>JAFSNU010000042.1 GCA_017447325.1 Synergistaceae bacterium
ATAATCGTGTTCGCCCGTCCGACATCAAGACCGCTCTCTATTATAGTAGTCGCTACTAATATATCTATCTTGCCCGAGTAAAATTCAAGCATAGTATTTTCAAGTTCGCGCTCCGGCATCTGCCCGTGAGCAATTTTAATAACTGACTCAGGGAAGAACTGCGTTAATAAATCTTTATGAGCCTGCATTCTCGAAATTCTATTTGCTAAAAAATATACCTGGCCGCCCCGATTTAATTCATACGTTACAGCTTTACGCACAAGCGAGACTTGCCACGGCCCGGTGAACGTCGCGACCGGCAGCCTGTCCTCCGGCGGCGTTGAAAGTATAGAGATGCTGCGCAGGCCTCGTAACGCCATAGCTAAAGTTCTGGGTATCGGCGTTGCTGACAAGCTTAATATGTCAACAGCTCCGTAAATTTTCTTTAAGCCCTCTTTATGCATTACGCCAAATCTATGTTCTTCATCTATTATTAGCAAGCCCAAATTTTTAAACTTAACGCCCTTCATCAAGACTTTATGCGTGCCGATTATAATATCAATCTTGCCCTCTTGAGCTTTCGCTAAAATTTTATCGCTCTCTTTCTTCGACACGAAGCGCGACAATAAGCCGACGCTGACGGGAAAGCCGGCGAGCCTCGCCTGAAAAGTCGCGTAATGCTGCTGGGCTAATATAGTAGTAGGCACTAACACGCAGACCTGATAGCCAGACACGACAGCTCTAAACGCTGCGCGTAATGCGACTTCAGTTTTGCCGAAGCCCACATCTCCGACTAATAATCTATCCATCGGGAACGGACTTGATAGATCATTCATGATTTCATTTATTGCTTTAATCTGGTCTGAAGTCTCAGTGTAAGGAAACGCCTCGACGAACTGCATATATAAATCTTTAGTAAATTTGTCGCTTTCAATCGGCTCGAGCGGAGGCCTGCGCTGAAGTTCGCGCTTCGCAAAAATCTCCAATAAAATTTTTGCCTCTTCCTGCGCACGCTCTTTGTCCTTTTCAACTTTCCTGCGCCACTTAGAGCCTCTTAAACTTCCAAGCTCAGATTTATTATTCTCGTTCTCATGCTCGGCTAACGGAGTAATTTTGTGAGACTGCAACACCGGCACTAATAATCTTTGCGCATCAGCAAACTCTAAAATTATTGCGTCAAGCGTGCTGCCCATAGAGCTTACAGTCTCGATGCCTTTAAATATTCCAATTCCATAATCTTCATGAATGACAAGCTGCCCGGGGACTAACTGCTCGCGCCACTCGATAGGCGTCCGCATGTTATTATTCGCGGCCTCTGCTTCATAGCTCGTTATTCCGGAAATCTCACGGTCAGATATAAACGCAAGCTTTAAATTTTTATCCAAAAATCCCGCGCTTAAAATTTTATTTATAATCTCTAAATTTAAATCTTTAAATAAATTATTATTAATGCGGTTATTTTTAGTATAAATATAAATTTTATAATCCTGCGCGTTCAGCTCATGACAGAAATTTATAAACGCCTCTAAATTGCCCTTAAACACCGGCGGCTCTTCGTAATTAAATTCTGCTCTAACGCTCGGCGTTATATTGCTCGAGATTTTTAAAGCATTAAAGCTTGATAATTTATATAAAATCTCGTTCCAAGTGTTTAAATTTAATTTCTCAGCGTAAAGCTCATTGAACAGCCATTGAAAAGACTCGGCCTGAGAATTAATTTTATTCAAGTCAAAATATATTACGCGCGTTTTATCACTCATCATGTCAAGCGGCATGAACGATAAACTATCTTTTAAATTAGCATCTTTATTAAATATGCTGTGAAGCTCTATGCTCTTACTTAAATTATTTTTAACTTTAAAAGTCCGCTGGCTTGACGACTTAAACGCGGCGACGCTCTCTAATTCATCATCAAAAAATTCTAAACGCCTCGGTGCAGCATACGCCGGATCAAATATATCTATTATAAATCCTCGCGGCGCATACTGCCCGGGCGACCAGACTAAGTCAACCCGAGTATAGCCGTTGTCCTCAAGCCAATTAATTATATCTTCGCGCTTATACTCTTGACCGATATTTAAGACAAATTTATTATGCGTTAAATTGCACGGCGTCATTAATGCGCCTGGAGTTGCCGCCAAAATATTTTTCGCAGCCTTCCAGCGCCTTATTATTTCCCCGCGCTCTAATAATAACGGCGTCAAATTTTCGTTATTATTATTTAACGGCAGCTCTTTTAAAATTAAAACTTCAAGATCTAATAAAGATTTTATATTTAAAGCGAACTCCTCGGCCTGACGCTCGTCGGCAAACAACGCTAAAATATTTTCAGCATTCTCACGCACAGCCCACGCCCGAGCCGCGCCGCCGACACGATCCAACACTTCAGCATCTCTAAATTCTTTCAGCTCATCAAAACTTTTTATAACAGCTCTCAATTATTATTAAAAATCCTTTCGCATATAAAATAAATACAGCGCAGTCAAACAGCCCGACATAATCTCTATATCAGCAAGATTTAATATATTCAAATCAAAAATATTTATGTAGTCTATAACATAGCCCAGATAAACGCGCTCGATAAAATTCGCAGCCGCGCCGCCGGCCATCAACGCAAGCGCAAGATTTATTTTATAATTTTTAAATTTAATCATAACGCAGCACAAAATTATTATTAATGACAAGCCGGACAGCACAAGCGCAGCATATTTAAAATTATTAAATATTCCAAACGAAATTCCGTAATTAAAGCTTAAATTTAAATTTAAAATTTTAGCTAAATTTAAAGCTGCGAACTCGCAAAATGCAGCAATTATAATAATAAATATTTTAAGCATTCAGCTCCGCACGACGGCCTATATGATTTATCA
>JAFSNU010000376.1 GCA_017447325.1 Synergistaceae bacterium
TTAAATAATTTTAATAATATTAATAAAAATAATAATTTAGAGATACGCGAATATAATTTCAAGCCCGGCGATGCTGTAAGTGCGTTGTTAGCTTGGGGCGACGTCGAGATCGCGGCGACCGGAACTGTGACGGAAGTTGATTTGAATAATAAAAATTTTTTAGCATTTGGTCACGAGTTTTTAAAGCGCGGAGCTGTGAATTATCCTGCGGCAAAAGCGTTTATTCATAATATAATCCCGAGCGTGAGTTTCCCGTTTAAAATTTCAAGCCCTGAGTTTATCGCAGGAAATATAACGCAGGATCGCGAGGCCGGAATCGCCGGAGTGTCAGGTTATTTTGTTAAAAGCGTCACGGCTGAATTAAATTTTAAAAATCTTGACACTGGTGAAGTTGTTAAAAAATATTTTAGGGTTGTATATGACGATTTTTTAACCGGAAAAATTTTAGAGCAGGCGTTTAATGGATTATTAGAGGAAGCCTGGGGACGCAAAGGCCAAGGCACGATGAGCGTTAATTTAATAGTTAATGCGAACGGAATTAATAACGGCTGGGCCCGCAAAGATATTTTTTATGACGAAAATAATATTGAAGCAAGCGCGTTGAAGCAGCCGAATAAAATTTTAAATTTAATTTTGACGCAGCCGTATAATAAAACTTTAATGCCGCTGGGAATAAGGCTTGATGTTGAAGCGACGCAGAGCGCGAAAGCTTTATTGATTGAAGATATAGAAGCTCCGGAGAGCGTGAAGGCCGGCAGCGAGTTTAAAGTTAAAATTAAATTGCGGCCATGGCGCGGCGATGCTGTCACCCGTGAATTTAAATTAAATATGCCTAAGAATGCGGCGCAAGGCAGCGTCTGCGAGTTAATAGTTCGCGGCGGCGGAGTGCAGTCGTCGCAGCAGCTGGCTATAGAGGGCGGCTGGCTGAGCTTGAAGAGTTTTAATAATATGCTGAATGAAATTAACGCGCTTGACGCAAATAATGAAATAATCGTTGAGCTTAATGCTGATAAATTAGGCGAGGAGCTAAATAAAATTATTAAGAATAAAAATATTAAAGTTAAAAATAATAATAATAAAAATTTATTATTGCCTGAGGAGCGCGAGTATTTAAGCGAGACTAAAGCAAGGCGTATTAAAGAGGGAAATTTAAAAATTTTTAAAAGCGAGTATTTTATTGACGGGCTTATGCGCCGCGTGATAAGCGTCGAGTAAATTATTAAATTTATTATATTTATTATAAAAATTATTATAAATTATTATATAAGGATATGAAGAAATGTTTATCACGTTCGAGGGCATCGACGGCATCGGCAAGTCAACTCAAGCTTTAAGGCTTAAAGCTTGGCTTGAAAAATTAAATTATGAAGTTATATATACGTTCGAGCCCGGCGGCTGCGAGCTGAGCAAGGGCGTTAGAGAATTATTATTGAGCGGAAATATTAAAGATGATATAGCGAGATTGATTTTATTTTTAGGCGACAGAAAATTGCATGTTGATAAAGTTATAAAGCCGGCTTTAGATTTAAATAAAATTGTTATATGTGACAGATATAATCTCTCGAGTATTGCGTACCAGAGCGTGAATTTAGATTATAAATTTGTTAAGGAATTTGTGAAAAGTTTTAATTTTGTTGAGCCTGATATAAATTTGTTTCTTGATATTAAGGCTGAGGACGCGTTAAAACGTTTGGAAAATCGAGGCCATGCAAAAGATAATATCGAGAGCGAGGGCGTGAAGTATTTAAATGCTGTAAATGAAAATTATAAAAAATTAGCTGAAGAGAATAATAAAATAATTGTGATTGATGCAAATAAAAGCGAGCTTGAAATTGCAAATTTAATTAAAAATTATGTTAATAAAATTTTAAAATAAGATGAGCGCAATTCAGATTAAAAGAGGAGTTGGCGGCGGAGGTGAGCTGCCGAAAGTTGATTACGGAGGCGGGAGCGGACATAATATCGCGTCTGGGAATATTAACGCGGCGAGTTCGTTTGCGTCGTCGTTTGACTCGGCTTTAGAGGCCGGCGAGTTAGAGGATTTATTAGATAAATTATATGATATTTCAGCAAGGCTTTCGGTGTATCCTGCGGCAAAATTAATAAGCGAGTATAGGGCTGTGTTGAGCGAATTATTAAAGCGTGCTTTAAAGCGTTTGAAGATTAAGCGGGATTTAAGATGGCGCAAGACTGACAGGAAATTATATGTGACGATCGAGAGAGTTGAAGCCGCGATGGATGAGCTTGAAGAGGCTTTTTTGTACGAGGGCGACCGGACGCGCGCTTTGTCGTTAATGGAAGAGATTAAGGGCTGCATAATCTCGCTCTTAATGTAAATTAAAATGAGTTTTGAATTAGATTTTAATAATAAAGAATTTTTGGACTTGCAGGAGTTTAAAGCTCTTGCGCAGGATTTTGAATCTGGAAATATATCGCACTGCGTTGCTGTGACTGCAAGATTGGACTGGCATTTGGACATAGTTTATGAGCTTGCCGAAAAATTTTTGAAATTAAATAAAAATATTTTGAAGAATAATAATGATTTAATAATTTTGGGCGAAGTTGACAAGGCGCCTAATATAGAATCATGCCGGGATTTAATAAATAATATTGCGCTGAAGCCCGTTAATGGAGATAAACGGCTTGGGGTTATATTAGCGGCTGATAAATTATTGAAGCCGGCTGCGAATAGTTTATTAAAACTTGCTGAAGAGCCGCCGGAGTACGCTTGTATTTTATTCATGCTTGATATAAAAGGCCGCAAGTTAATGCCGACGTTGAAGAGCCGCGCGCGCAACGTGACTTTAAAA
>JAFSNU010000377.1 GCA_017447325.1 Synergistaceae bacterium
CGGCGACGCTTCATCCTGTTATACACTTAATGAGCGAGCAGGAGCATATTGATAATCTCGGCGGAACGATGAGGCTCGGCGCGTACCCATGTGACTTGACGCCAAATTCTAGAACTGCAAAAGAGTACGGCGAATTAAAGATCAGCGAGCGTCACAGGCATAGATACGAGTTTAACAACGAGTATAGAGATAGATTAGAGCAGGCTGGATTAAAAATCGCCGGTGTCTGCACTGAAAGAAATTTAGTCGAGATAGTCGAGCTTGAAAATCATCCGTGGTTCACCGGCTGCCAGTTTCATTGCGAATTAAAGTCAAGGCCTGTTAGACCTCATCCGCTGTTTGCGGGATTTATCGGGGCGGCAGTTGCAAAGAAAAAATAATTTAAAAATAATTTATAGTAAAATCACTTTAAAATTAGTCCTTCCTGTAAGGGGGGATGCCCAACGGGCAGGAGGATGCTTCACCCCTCCGTCACTGCGTGACACCTCCCCTTACAAGGGAGGCAAGAATATTTTTAAAGTATTTAACTATAATATATAATAAATTTAATTTTAAATTTAATTTCACAAACAGGAGGCGTGTTTTAGTAATGAGTTTGAAGAAGTACGCGATAATATTTCTTGCCGCATTTTTATTATTATTTTGCGGATTAAGCGCGTTTGCTGCTGAAGAGGACGAGGGCAGCTCTGCCGGAATGATGGAGCGCATAGAGACGCTTATATACGGCGAAGTGTCGAAAGGCGGTCTTGTTGACAGATTAGGGACTGTCGAGCGCGAATTATTTGGACGCAGTTTGCCCGGCACGGTTGCGGAGCGTCACGCGGCAATTTTAAATTTTCTTGAGATAGGCACTGAAGAACAGCCGTCGATGATGTTTAAAATCGGCGTGGCTGAATGGATAGTTAATAAACGCAATGAGGCGTCTGAGTCAGCTTTGAGGCGTTTAGAACGGCTTGAAAATAATCTTGACGGAGCTTTGCAGTACGGCAGTCCCGTTGCAATGAGAGTTGAAAGAATTTTAGCTACGCTCGTCACTGATCCTGTCACGTCACAGGTTGTAAAACTTCCGGCGAAATATGTTTTGAAATTAAGATTTATGGACGAGTTAAGTCCGGCAATAAGCAAGAAGGGTGATCAAGTCCGTCTTGAGTTAATGAGCGATGTTATAATTAACGGCTGCTTGGTCGCGCCTGCAGGTTCGTTATTATTAACTGAAATTAGAGAAGTTAAAAAGCCGCGCATGTTCGGAGTGCCTGGCGAGGTTAGATTAAATTTTAAAGAATTAAGGCCGCTTGGCCCTCAGCATCCTAACGTCACTATCGGAGCTGAAGCTCAGAAAGCTATTGCCGACGCGAGAAAGGCCGGAGACAGAGGCGAAGGCCCTGTTATAGGCGCAGGAGCTGCAAGCATTGCCGGAGCTGCGATACTTGGCCCGATAGGCTTAGTGTCAGGATTTTTTATCCGCGGCAACTCGTTAAAAATAGCAGCGGGCAGCCGCACATATTTGCAAATTGCAGAAGATACGAACGTAGCGGCGTATCAAATCCCGTATAGCTTATTGCCGGCTGATGTTAAAGCTGAAGTTGATAAACGCCTTGAAACTGAGAGAGACCAGCAGAGTTATAATCCTGATCGAGATACTATAATTAAGGGCGACGTGTTTCATCGCGGCACTAACTCAGATTCAAGCAGTCAGTCAGCATCTTCAGCATATTCTTCATATTCTGAGAGCAGCAGCCGCAGAACATCAAACACTACAACGACAACCGGGCCTATCGAGCTTCCGCCCGAGGACTTGGGATATTAATTATTAATTATAAAAACGTGTTAAGCAAATTTAAAAATTTATTAAGCGCGAGCCTGATATTAATTTTATTATCAGGCTATGCGTCTTTATTATACGCCGCTGAAATTAACAGCCCGTTTGACGAGACGATAAGAATTTTGGAGCGTTGGACTTCAGCGCACTGGGGACGGGACTGCTACGTCTGGATAGTGCATTATCCGATGGAGATCGCCGAGCCTTGGGCAAGCTCTGAGGCTTTGAAAGTCGGAATGTCGGAGAGCGAAGCTGAGGCTTATAAAAATAAATTTATAAGCGATTTAAAGCTCGACGAGGCCGAGACGTTTTTATTAAATATTTATTCTTTCGGGACGAGGCCGGTTAATATCTCGCCCATAGCTGAAAATGTATCTTTAATAACTTCAAGCGGCGAACGCGTCAAGCCAACGCGCTATGACTCGAGTTTGGATTATGTCAGTTCAGGCATTGTTCAGGGCTTAATATTTTTCCCGAAGCAAAGTAATCAAGATTACGCGATAGCTATTAAAGGCCTTGGCGTTCACGATGAGCGCGTGTTCTCGTTCTCAACTCCTAATTATAATTATATTCCGGCTGGTAATATTCAAGCTCAAGAGCAGAACGCAAGCGAGCCTGAAATTATAGTTGTAGATATTCCAAAAGCTAATGCTAATAATAAAGCTAACGCGAATAAAAATAATATTAATAAAAAAGTTGTTAAAGTAAATAATAATAAGCAGCCGGAACGCCGTACGGTTGAACGCGTGAACGAGGCTGAGCCGCAAGTTCAAGTTTCTCAAGCGAGGCGTGAAGTTCCGCCTTTATTTGCCGAAGAGTCTAAAGACATGAGCGACTTTGTCAAGACTGCCCGAGAGCCGAAAGCTCTTAAACAAGCAAAAGCTAACAGCCCGAGCAATAATAATAACTCTAATAATAACTCTAAGCCTTTATCAAGCCACAACGCGAATATTATTAATAATAATATTAATACTGAAAATTCTTACGTGAGCCGCGAGTATGTTTTAAAAAATTTTTTGCGGCTCTGGAGCGAGAACAAGCCGGCTGAAATGTACGAGATGCTTGCGGAAAGTTCTAAAAAATTAATCTCGCGGGAAAATTTTGCTAAAGAAATAGCTAAAAGCTCTGACTTTAGAGCTATGCTTAAAGGCGAGTATAAAATAAACTGGATCGGCGAGGAGCGCGCGAAGATTGTCGGCGATAAAAAAGTTTTAATGTTTAAAACGCTTGTGTCGCGAACTTTCGGCGTTGTGCGTGAAAATTCGTCGTGGAAAATAGTTTGGTAATATTTAAGCATGAGCGCGAAATTATTTAAAAGAATTTTAATTATAAGCTTGATTGCCGGCGTGTTTATTTTAATTCGTTATGCGCTGCGGGATATTAAGCTTGATATAAATTTATTACGCGCGGGCTTGGAGAAAATGCCGGCGATTGTAATCGAAAATATAAGCCTTGAGCGTGAAGTTCACGGCGATATTTGGAGCGTAAAAATTCCTTATCTTGACAGGGACGGCGAGAGATTTAATCTGCGTTCGCTTGATATAACGCGAAGAATTAAGAC
>JAFSNU010000378.1 GCA_017447325.1 Synergistaceae bacterium
GGGTATGACCATCATGACTATTATAAGCACCATTAACAGAGCTACTCCAATATCCGAGTAGCTCTGAATTTTCTTGCGCATATTATTTACAGTCCCTACAGAGCCTTCCATCGCGTCAGCAATTTTTTATTTTGCAGCGCGCCTCCTAATTTATTTTTTAAACATTTTATCACAAGTAAAATTTATAATTAAAAATTTTTTACCTATCCTTAGGCAAGCGATAAAATTCTAAAATTTCTGAGACTTTAGAATTTTTATTTTTATTAATAAAATTAAAATCATTCTGCGCGATAATTTTTTGAGCTTCAGCTTTCTCGTCGCCATTCAAGCTGCAAAATTTTTCGTGCCATTCGCGTGTTAAATTTTCTTTATATTTAAATCTATTTATAATAAAATTCTCCGGCATCCATAGAATATTAAAAAATTCGTTCAAGTCTCTTCCAAAGGCCTCGTGAAAATAATTTTTGCCCCGGCCTATCTTGCCTTGCGTAGCGTTTAACACAGCCTGCACAGCTCTAATAAATTTTCTGTTCCAGTTTACACCTATATAATCGCGGTTTTTAAAATATTCCGGATCGTCTATGGGATGATATTTCATCGGGAAAGAATATATAGCGACATCAAGCTCCTCGCATAAGTCAACATTAATTTCTAAACGCTTATATAAATCTTCAGGCCTGTCGTTAAAATTATATAATAAATAATTAGACAAGTCTTTTATGCCATGCTTCGCGGCAAGCTTCACAGCATTAATATAAATACCGCGCTGTTCATAGTGATCAAAAGCTATGCGCAGAGGCTTTATATTAAGCTCAGCTAATTTTTGCATATTGTCATCATTTATTAATCTCGCGTCGATGCCCTGATTAAAGTCAATAAATCTCATGCGCTTAGACGCTTTAAAATATTTATTATATAAATTTCTGAAATAACTATCAGCGTCTAAAATATCTTCCGTACTCGCAGTCTCAGCATACAATAAATTATTCTCTTCACGAAAAATATAAAATTTACCAGACTCTTTAGCGTCGCTCTTTGCAAGTCTCTCGGCTAAATTATCATATAAATTTATAATTTTCTTCACGCAAGCTCTTTCATTAAAATTATTTTTTAAATTATTAAAAGCTATTTCATATTCATTAGGCTTTACATAATACGCGCCCTTCGCAAAGCCGCATGACTTTATCTCTTCTATTATTTTATCAAACTCAGGCGAGGCTAAAACATTATTATCCATTAATAATAAATCTTTCTTAGCCCCGAAATTTTTATCTATATAATCTATATTTTGCTTAATGCTAATATAACTCTTATAACTCGGCTCAAGCCTCGGCACGGCGCAAAAGCTGCACTGCCTTATACAGCCGCGCGTCATATAAGCCAGATAAGCATCGCTTGACGGATATTTATAATCTATCTCGTCTAAAATAGAGTAATCCGGCGGCAATTCGTCAATTATAATATTATTATCAGCATCTATAACTCCCGGCTTATCAAGCAATCCAGTTAAAGCTTTAACGCCGGTCTCTTTAAAAATATATTCAGGCAATATAGTCGCAGCTATCCCGCCAACTAAAATTCTTCCGGACTTCTTACAAAAATTTTTTGCGTAATTTATAGTATCTATAGTCTTCTGCCAGTAAAACGTAAACAAGCTTGTGACGGCAACTATATCGAATTTTATAAAATTAAAATCTTGAAAGCATCTTCTATAACGCCTTATAATATCTTCATAGCCTGAATATCTAAAGCCCGGTATAACTTCAAGATTATCAAGCTTGCCGGTCTTAATATAATTTTCAAGCTTATAAAAATATTTGCCTAAAACATAATAATACGGCTCACCCTTAATCACGCTAAAAAATTCCTCGCATAAAAGCCGCGCCGCAAACTCCTTTAAATCGCCCTTATAAAATCTTACGTAATCGCCGCACTGTCTAAAATACATTGCAAGCTTCATCAGGCCAAGCGGCGGATATTTATTTTTATAATCAGGCTCAATCAACAGCACTTTGCGCTTCATTTCAGCTCCGCCTCGATATTCGCGATAATCGTCTCAGCCGTCTTGGCCTCAACAGAATTATAAATAATACTATATATTTTAGATATAAGCTTGCGTTCAGCCTTTGACCTGCTCGATAATCTATCCGTCCTGTATTTTATTTTCTGCTCCGGTCTTAAATCTAATTTAATTTCAGTCTCAGCTCCAGCCTCAGGCTCTTTATCTCGCTCATACTGCGCAATTATTCTTATAGTAATCTCGTTATTTAAATTTTTCTTGCGGCTTATTCTTGCCTCGGCCTTTTCTGCATCGCTTTTAATTTTATCTAACGCTTCGATTGCCTGTTCTCTCTGCGCATTATTTATAAAATCTCCGCTTTTAATTTTCTCTTCAAGCTCAAGCTCTTTTTTAGCCGCTTGATCAATCTTGCTAAAATCGCTGCTTATCTCAGAGCCTTCGCGGTATAATTTATATAAATACTCAAAATAATTCTTTAATTGCTTTTCAAATTCAAATCTTGTTATATTCTCATTAAAATAATCCCGCTGCGAATTAGGAATTAATTCAGGAGACACGCAGAATATCTCGCCTATAAAATAATGCACGCCGCGCTCTTCCTTAAAAAATTTCTGTAAAGTATCCTGATTTCCAATCTGAATATTATCTTTTCTCAGCCTTATTCCGCGCATTAAACAATCTTTATCTATAACAGCCTTAAAGCACGATACTCCAATCCAACCCCAGGCAATAAGAGTTTTATTTTCGTCATAAAATTCTTGAAACTTCAAGCGTAAAATATCGTCCTCGCCCTTGCTTGTCTTGTGCTTCGCTTCGTATTTTTTAAAAATCTGCTCGCCGTCGATATAAATATTATATTCATCAAGCTTAAAACCTTTCTCTTTTATATAACTATAAATCTCGCTGCGATAAATAAAAGAATTTTGATACGGCACGGGCGCATTAAAAGCAAGATAATTTTTCACGCCTAAAAAATCTAATAAATCAAAATTTTCTTGATTAATATTAATTAATTCAACTTTAAACCAGTGAGAATTAATCTCGCTTTTATCAGCCGGTATCTGCTCAAATTTATAAATTTTATTTAAGACTTCTTGAGCCGAATATTTTTTCCCACTCTCGCTCTCGCTGATTAAGCCGCGCATTTTCTCGGCGTCGCAGGTCATCACAGAAATAACTTTTTCGCCCTTATATTTAGCTTTAAATTTTAAAGTTTTGCAATACGCAAGGCCGCACAGCCTGCCTATACCCCTAAAGCCTTTATTTTCGCCTAATCTTTTATCTGAATCCGCGATATTGCCGAGAGTTCTTATAAAATCCTCAGACTTTATTCCTGTAGCATTATCTTCTATTAATATAACGCGCTCGTCTTTGTCAAGATTAATTTCTATCTTTGCCTCGTCTTTGTCTAATAAGCCTTGATTAACAGCTTTGTCGATTTGATCGCACGCGTTCTGAATATATTCGCGATAAATCACGCGCGAGTCCTGATACATTCCAGTCGTAAGATTTTCAAGTATATTTGCGCCGAAGACATACTCGCTCATTTTAAATTTCTCAACTCCTAATTTATAATTTATAAATTATTAAATTAATCTTTAAACTGCTTATATATAGGCTTGGGAAATTTTATTTTTAACACGTCTCTAAACACCGGACTCTGAATCATATATTCGCCCTGTTCAAGCCGCGTTAAAATATTTTTTGACGAAGACGAGAACGCGCTGTAATCTTTTGCGGCAGTCTCGATTATATTTGTCCTGCCGTAAGCCTGAGCTGCGCAGTTGCCAGTCACTCGTTGATTTATAGCCGACCTGAACTGCTCTGCTCCGAACAAAATTACGCCTAAAGACCTGCCGCGTTCAGTAACGTCCAAAATCTGGCGTAATATCGGCGAAGTTTTAGGCGTGTCTTTTGACGCGTATTTATTTAATTCATCTATAAAAATTATAATTTTCGACGGCGGATTAACTTTGCTTTCGCCGTCATACTCTCCGAGCTTTAAATCATATAAAGTCCTAACAGCGTCGCCGAACACAAAAGCCTGCTTATCGCTCGGCAGCTTTGCAATATCTATAACATAAACGTCATTATCAGCAATATGCTTTAACTCGTCGGCAAGGCGGCACTCATTATTGTTAGTGTCGGCTCTGTTCGCGAACATTTCGTCATTTTGAGTAGCCGTATTAATAACACGCTTAAACTTTCGCCAGCTCAAAACAGAAATTTCATTAGAAGCTTTACGCGTTCCGGATTTTAAATTGCCTGCACTCTTCGACAGATCATTAATTTTATTTCTAAAATCTTCCCAAGTTTCAATTTGACCATTTCCAAAATCAGAATCGCCCGGGTCAGCTATCTTGCTTAAAATCGCTTCCATAGTTTGATTTGAGTCATCTATATCAGCGAATAACATCTCAATGCTATTTTTATCTTCTTTATATATATATTTAAATTTTTTAAGCTGCTTATTTTTTATATATTCTTCTATATCATCTTTAGGCAGATAGCTGCTCTGTTTAGCACTTAAGCTGCTTGCATACGGGATAAAATATTTTACATGTTTAAACGGCTCAGGAGTTAAGCCCAGATCTTCATATTCTTTATAAACTCTTTCGCGCTCTAACTCAGGCTCTTCAGAATCTAAAAAATCATTCGGCTTGTCTATTGCCATTAAGTCCTTGCCCTTTACATTAAAAATTACAAAAGCTATGCTGCCCCCGCTCTCTTTCTCTTTGCGGCTTATATTCATATATCTTTCCTGAATTGCTTTCATTAAGAACATAGCGTACGAAGTCTTGGCCGCAAGCCCTGAAATTCCAGAAATGTTTAAATGCGCGCCTTCCGGGCCTAAAATAAATTTAGAATTAAATTTAACAGGTATGATTATCTCGTCCTGCGTCCGCTCATACATCTTCATTACGCCGCACACAACAGGATTTTGAATTTTATCAAGTCCTAACGCAAGATTTATTTCTTCACGCGAAGCTAAATACACCGGCGCGTTATTATGAACAGGCGTGTAAATATTTTGATTATTAAACGTCACTTCAGCCTCAGCGTAATTCATTCCGACTCGTAAAGTCATATCGCTTGCGTTTAAATCTCCGAAATCAGACGAAATATAATTAGTCAAAAAACTTTGCGCGTCAGTAATATGCGAGATACTGCGTATAACTCCGAACGTAAACGAGCCGTCTATATGCTCAACTTTCACAACGTCGAGCGCGTTTAATTTTAAATCAGCATCAGTCCAGAAATTAAATACTTCCATTGTAGTCGGCGTCTTCTCAGTCGCAAGCACGCGTCCGATTAATTTATTTCCCATTTTCAAACTCCTAAAATTATATTTAAAATAAATTTAAAAAACTTTCAGAGCTTAAATATTTTGACTTTATATAACGCTCAGTTAAATAAACCGGATAAAGATGATTTGCCCATCTTAAATCCGAGCCGTAGCATACAGGGCTTCTCTCATTAATAATATTCGCGCTCAATAAATTTATTAAATTACTTTCAATTCCAAATTCATTTTCTTCCCGCGTGACTAACATCTTTTCAAGCTTTAACACTCCGTCAAAAGCCGTGCGCGTCTTCAGCCTGTCTCGTATCCTTACATACCAGACTGCGAACTGCATATCTCCAAAAAATTTTGGATTTTTAAAACACGCCGCCGGTGTTCTGTGATAAAGCGGCAGATTAGCAATATACTCCGGATTAGACTTGCCGTTTGCATCAAGGCAAACTTCAGGATTAAAATTCTTAGACACGCCGATAACCCAATTATAATTATTCATAAAAATTTTATATTTATTCTTGTCTTTCAAGTCCTGACTCGACGGCTTATACTCGAGAGAACCGTCCTTAATCAAATAATTATCCTGATTTAATTTATTCTTTCTCACAAGCTCGGCGACCATATCCTGCTCAAGCGCAAGCATCCTTTCCTGCACACGCGCCGTGCCTCTGTCCTCAAACTTATCGTCTTTAAAATTTTTTGCTTTATTTGTCCTATAAGGCAGTATATTAGCTATTTCAAGATTAACTCGCTTTAATATTTTGCTCTCATTTAATTTAATAACTTTGCTCTCAAAGAAGCCGTTCTTGCCGTCAGCGTTGGCTATGTCAGGCAGCGACAGCACAATTTCATATTTAAAATTTTTAATCTTTAATTTTTTATTAACTCTCTCGCTGCAGGCAACTCCGATTTGACCGGCGACAACCGGATAAATTCCGTTGTCCCCGCCGTACGACATGTCGTCGGCTTTGCACACGCGCCGCGAACCGTCAAGAAAATATTTAAAAATACTTTCGCCTTGCGATAAAAGTTTTTTGCTGAGATCAGATAAATTGACATACTTTCTAACTTGTTCAGTCTCGGCTCGCTTCTGCCAGATAATTTCGTCCTCGCCGTAATCAATATAAGGCCGCTCTGCATCGTCAAGGCTGTACTTATATGCCTTATAGCTCGTCCCGTCAGTCTCTCGGGCTAAAACGGACATCAATCCCTCCGGCATCTCTTTACTTCACTTTCTCAGCAAAATTGTTTTAATTTTATAACGCCGCCGCAGAAATTTTAACAAGCAAAATACTTATTTTTTATTTAAGCGCTCAAAATCAAAAACTGCAAGGCCGCTGCTTACCGAAGATTTAAATTTGTTTAAAAATTTTTGAATTTTTATTTTATTGTGGTTAATAGTCAATAAAGTATATATAAAAAATATAAATTTATAAATTTTAGACACAACTATATTTACAAAACTTCAAAAACAATCGTACTATTGTATTGAAGACTTTAAAATTAAATAGCGGGCTTGAAGATTATAATAAAATTTTCATGCCCGCTTAATTTTAAAAATTTATAATTTATACTAATTATTTTTAATTATTTATTAGCCTCTGTCGCTGAACTCAGCATCGACAGTCTCGCCGTCGTTATTATTACTGCCATTATTACCAGCATTATTATTAAAATTGCCGCCCGGGTTGCCCTGTGCTCCGGCCTGCTGATAAAGTCTCGTCGTGAACTCGTGTATAGTTTTATTTAAAGTCTCAGTGCCGCTCTTCATGCTTGACGTATCGTTATGCTCTATAGCATGCTTTAAGTCGTCAAGCTGCGAGTTCACTTTGCCCTTCTCGTCCGCGCTCATCTTGTCGCCGAGCTCGTTCATCAACTTTTCAGCTCCGAACACTGCGGCCTCTGCCTCGTTGTGAATAACTGCCGCGTCATGACGCTGCTTATCCTCTTCCGCGTGCTCTTCGGCGGCCTGCTTCATCTTCTCGATGTCATCTTTCGACAAATTAGAAGATTGTATAGTGATCTTCTGCTCTTTGCCCGTGCCTTTGTCCTTTGCTGAGACGTTTAATATTCCGTTCGTGTCGATATTAAACGTGACCTCAATCTGCGGGATGCCGCGCGGCGCCGGAGCGATGCCGTCCAAAACAAACTGGCCGAGCTTCACGTTATCCTGCGCCATGGGACGCTCGCCCTGAAAGACTGCGATCTCAACCTGAGGCTGATTGTCCGCCGCTGTTGTGAACGTCTGACTCTCCTTCGCCGGAATAGCTCTGTTGCGCTCGATTATTTTAGTGAACACTCCGCCCAAAGTCTCGATGCCAAGCGACAACGGCGTTACGTCAACTAAAACTATATTGCCCTTATGCTCGCCGGCAAGTATCGAGCCCTGAATTGCAGCTCCGGCAGCGACGCACTCGTCGGGGTTAATGCCTTTGGTCGGCTGCTTGCCTAATAAATCAACAATCTTCTTCTGCACCATCGGCATACGCGTTGAACCGCCGACTAATAATATTTTGTCAACATCGTTTGCGCTCAAGCCTGAGTCCTCAAGTGCGCGTTTCGTCGGGACAACAGTCCTGTCTAATAAATCAGCCGTCATCTCCTCGAACTTCGCACGCGTTAACTTCATTTCCAAATGCTTGGGGCCGGTCTGCGTCGCTGTGATAAACGGCAGCGATATAGTAGTCTCCGTCATATTGGACAACTCTATTTTAGCTTTTTCCGCCGCCTCACGTAAACGCTGCATGGCCATTCCGTCGTTGCGTAAATCAACGCCTTCCGCCTTTTTAAACTCGCCCGCAAGCCACTCGACTATTCTATTATCCCAGTCGTCGCCGCCTAATCTATTGTCTCCCGCCGTCGCAAGAACTTCAAACACGCCCTCGCCAACGTCAAGTATAGACACGTCGAACGTTCCGCCGCCCAAGTCGAACACCAAAATTTTATGCTCTTCTTTGCGATTTTCACCGTAAGCCAGACACGCCGCCGTGGGCTCGTTGATAATTCTTAACACTTCAAGACCTGCGATAGTTCCAGCGTCTTTAGTAGCTTGACGCTGCGCATCTGTGAAATACGCCGGCACTGTGATTACAGCCTGTGTGACTTTCTCGCCTAAATATTCTTCCGCGTCATGCTTTAACTTCTGCAGGATCATAGCCGAGATCTCCTGCGGAGTGTATTTCTTGCCGTCGATCTCTTTGCGATAATCAGTTCCCATCTCGCGCTTAATCGAGATTATCGTTCTGTCGCCGTTCACTATCGCCTGACGCTTGGCCAGCTGTCCGACTAAACGTTCGCCGTCTTTAGTAAATGCTACAACCGACGGCGTAGTTCTTGCGCCCTCGTTGTTCGGAATAATCGTCGTCTGGTCGCCTTCCTGCACCGCAATGCAGCTATTAGTAGTTCCTAAGTCAATACCTACAACTTTTGCCATAATAAAAACCTCCGTTTATATGTCCTGTTATTTAATTATTTTCAAAATTTATAACCGCTTATAATATCAAATTCGAGAGAGGGCGAGACCTCTTGAGAGCAGTCTCGCGTCTCTCGAAACATAAATCTAAATTACTTATCGCACCCTGGTACCGGGCAATATAACTCCATACCGTCTGGTGTATCTGGATGATTTCTATTGTCTAAAATAAAACCAGAATTTTGATTTTTAAAATAATGATAATCTCTGCACTCTTGATTATAAGCATCTTTCACAGAATTTGAGCATTCAAACTCAAATTCATCATAAGCTGGATTATCACAATATAAATGCTCTAATAGTCTTCTTTGCAAATCTGTATCAGAACGTCCAACATAAATATGTCTCCGTCCATTTTTATCAATACGATAAAGCCTATAATTTCCTGCTAAGGTGTTAAACTTACTAATATTCTCTTTATTCAATTTCTGAATTTTGTTCATATTAATTTTCCTTTCTAATTGAAATTAAATATTTTCTTCACCTTAAAGCCAATTTTTAAGCATCAGCCTAAAATCAGCTCACTCCAAACGCTTTGAATTTCTACAACTCCTAAGCTGTGTTGATAAGCTCTTTCAA
>JAFSNU010000379.1 GCA_017447325.1 Synergistaceae bacterium
GGGCAAAGGCAACACGCTTGTAGAATAATTATCTATTACTTCCTCGACCTTGCGCGTGAACTCGACGAATAAATCTTCTTGAATAAACACTACCGCGTAATTTTCGCGGGCTAATCTCTCAAGCGTACTCTCGAAAGTATTGCGATTATCAGCGTCAAGCACAAACGTATTCACGCCGACGGCCTGAAACGGCAGAACCATCTCGTAACTGCCTATCGCAGCTAAATTATTACTTGACATGATTCAGCAGCCTCCTCGCGAACTCTCTATCAAGACCTCCGGCAACGCAGACAAGCGCAATGCGCATATTACGCGCCTCAGCCTCTTTATTTAATAAATACAGCAGCACACTTGCAGGCTTATTCGTCGCATATTTAGTCTTTTCAAGTATTTTAATTAAATACTCGTCAAGCGACTTCGAAATATCTGACAGCGCAGCGTTAATATCGCCCTGTTCCTGCAAAGTTTCAAGCATTGCGCCAATGTCAGTATGCGATAATAACTTGCCCCAAGTCTCGCGGGGTTCGTTTAATAACTTCGCAAGATCGCCCGGCGTTAAGCTTCCGCCCTCGTGAAAGAACGTCAAGCCTTTTGCCGCGTCATAATTCATTCTCGCAAGTCTAATCGCACTGCGCAAATTTTCAGCGTCTATTTTAGCTTTAACCCATTGAATAATATCTGCAATATCTAATTTATTAGCTATATTTAACATAGCTTTAAACATCGCATGATCTATTAAGATATCAACGGCCTGCGCGTTCTTCGTCTGATCCCACAAGGCCCAGCACTGGGGTATAACGTCGTTTAATTTATACGGCAAAAATCCAAGCTCTTCAGTTTCAACAGCCTCGATTAATTCGTCCGTGTCGATCATTCCAAGTTTTGACAGCAAGTCATAACGTCTTGCGTTCAAATCTCCTGCTCTAACTTTAAACAAGCCTTTTAACAAGACTTTCACGTTATGAAAGTCATAAGGCATTCTGTAAAGCGTTAATAAGTCTTTATCAGGCACGAACTGGCCAAGCTCGGCGCAAGTTGCTAAAATCTCAGCGTCAATAGCTTTGTCAAAACTATTATTAGTCTGGGCAAGCCACTGCGCGTAAGACGTTTCGCCCAACGCCTTTAAAGCCTCTTCAATGCTCGGACTGTCCATGAGCCTTGAGAAAAAGGCTGTATCAAGCAAGTGGTTTTCCATGCCCCGCAGCCTTGCCACGGCGTACACGTAACTCACAGCGGACGCCTCCCCTCTACGCAAACAGCTTTTTGACGACTTCGGATTCAATATCGCCGCGAATACTATTCACTAACATGTCCCAAGAACAGTTAGTATCGATTTTATCATTTCTAAGCACAAAGCCGCCCGCAATATTTAACTTCTCGCTTGCAAGCTTCAGCTGCGTGTGATGCGCTGAATTATAGCTCTCAAGCCATTTAGCGTCCAAATGCTTCTCGTCCTTGCCGGTTATAACAAGCTCGCTGCCGGTCTCGACCGCTTCAGCTAATAATTTATTTGCAAACGCAATATATTTATCAGCCGGAAGATCAGCCAACTGCTTTAAAGCTGCTGCAAAAGCCTCGCCGACTAAACGCTGTCTGACTCCTAAATCAAGTCTCTTAGCGTCAAGTCCGGCGACTATCTCGCGGCGTCTCAAAACTTCCGGCTCCTCTTTCGCCAGACGCTCGGCATAGCTGGCCTGAACTTCTTTAATCTCAGCATTAACACTCTGCGTGATCTCGCGTATCTTTGCGCTGTTCTCCGATTCTATAGCCTGAATCTGAGCCTGCGAATCGGCTTTAATTCTACTTTTAATATCAGCAAGCGCCATAATCGGTCACCTGCCTAAGCAACCTGAACTCCCATAAGCATCAATATGCTCGTCAGAAGCGCAAGAACTGCGTACGTCTCAACCATTGCCGGTAAAATTATAGCTTTACCCATTGCCTCGGGCTTCTTCGAGATCATCTGAATCGAAGCTGCCGAAGTCTTGCCCTGATAAATGGCCGAGATAAAGCCAACGATTGCGATCGGCAGGCAAGCCGCAAAGATCTGCAAGCCCTGGTTCCACGTGGGCATCGCAGGAGCTCCGCCGCCGAGCATGTTAAGCTGGTTTAAAACAAAGAACGTGATTAATAATCCATAAATTCCCTGAGTTCCGGGCAGAGCCTGAAGAATTAAGCAGCTTCCGAATTTATTGGGATCCTCTGTCATAACTCCGGCCGCGCTCTCACCGGCGATTCCGATTCCGATAGCCGAGCCGATGCCCGCAAGCGCAGATGCGCATGCCGCGCCGAACAGCGCTAAAGAAAGTCCAAGGTATTCCATAAAAACACGCACTCCTTCCAAAATTTTGCAATTTAAATTTAATATTAATTATTAAGCTTTAACGCTTACAAACTCTTCTGAATTTTTAAGCGGTGTAAACGGCTCTCCGCCGCCCGTGTAGAACTTTCCGAAGAATTCAACATACTGAAGTCTCAACGGGTGAACAAACGCGCCTAATAAATTTATTAAGACACTGAATAAATGTCCTCCGGCCACGACGACAATGCCAATAAGCCAGCCGACATACGGGATATTCGCCGCCATTCCGCCCAATAAATTAATTATCATGCCGATGACAGCTGATCCAAAGCCTAACGCAAGCAATCTGCTGTAGCTTAATATATCGCCCAGATACGACGTAGAGCCATAAAGAGCTAAAAAGCCCGAAATAATTTTTGAGAAAATATTTCCCTCTTTAGTCCAGGCCGAGTAAACAAATATAATTACAGCGCCTATAATCGCCATCCACTTGCCTATAAAGCCAAACGCCGCCGGAAGCATTCCGCCCGCGCCCGTTCCAAATAAACAAAGTCCAACGATTAACAAGAACCATGAGATATCCGCGCCTATTGCATCGAAATAATTATTCTCTTTCAGCTTCTCGTAAGCCGATATTAACAGGCCGAACATTAAATGCACAACGCCTAACAATAACGAGATGCCCAAGACCTGCATGGGGTTCGTCATCGGATCGACAAGCATGAACGCATTTTTAACCGGTATTAAGAACGGCAAAAACGCGTCAATAAAATTGCCGAAAAAGCTTCCGCTGATAATTCCGTATATAAAAGTAGATACTGCGCTGAATGCAAATAAAGTTACAAAATCTTTAATGCCTAACGGTATGCGCTTATATTTCTTAAACAGCCAGTAGATCGCCGCGCCCATGACTATAGCATAGCCCGCGTCGCCAAGGCACATTCCGAAGAACACAAAGAAGAACGGCGCCAACAACGGCGTCGGGTCAATGCCTTTATACTTAGGCGGCGAATATAATTCAGTTAAAATATTAAACGGCCTTACTAAATTTCCGTTCGTGAGCATCGTCGGCGGCTCTTCGCCATCCTCAGGGTCAGCAAAAGACAGAGCAACATTCGGGCTTATTGCCTCGATCTTGCCCCGCACTCTCTCAGTCTCTTTCGCCGGCAGCCAGAATTTAGTGTATAAAACGCTCTCAGTCTCGCCGCTCTCGCTTAAAGCCTGCCATCTTGAAACCAAGCTCGTCCAGTAGTCCGAAAGTTTTTGCACGTTCGGCATATACTCATCCGCAAGCTTCTTCATATTATTAACAAGCTCAGCGTCTTTTGCCTCAAGCTTATTAATAAGCTCAGCGTTTTTAGCCTTCTCCTCGCCGAGAGAGCCTTTAAACTCCGCCGGGACTTCGGCCATTGACATGCCGTTTTTAACGCACGCGTCCAAAACTTGACTTGCTTTGTCGCGCGAATATAAAACTACGACATAAACTTCCGGCGTCTTCGCGCTTACATTGCTAAAAAATACTTCAGTATCTTTAGCAAAATTATTTAAAGCATTTTTAAACGCCTCAAGCTGCTCTGACTTCACAACTCCTGCCGCTCCGGCCAACACGCGCGTGCCTTCGGTTATAACGGCAAGCTCGTACGGGAAAAAGCTGTAATTCGCAAGCAGAGCCTGATTAGCTCTTGCCTGCGATAATTCAAGCCTGACTTCGCCGAGTTCATGCTCAAGGCCGCGCACTTTCTGAGCCGCGCCGCTTAAATCCGTATCATGCGCAAGCTGTGACAGTTCGGACATGGACATAACAGGCTTCTCGCCGAGCATTCTGTCAAGCGACGGCACCGGATCGTTAAAGTGCGGCGTTAAAGCGCGCATTAAATAACGAACGTCCGCGAGACGCTCTTCGCTCTCGGCAAGCCTTGCCTCGATGTCCGACGGGCGCGTTCCGCCTTCAGCTTCCTGAGCGTTTATAATCTGACAAACGCCCGAGTCCTGGAGCGCGGCGGCGATCTCTTCGTGAACGGATTTATGATAATAAAGTTCCGCTTTTTTGAGCTTAGCCACGCCCATATCTATCCATCACCTCTCCTGCTATCCATGACGCTGCGCTGGCAATCTTGCCTTTATATCTGTCATAAAAGCCTTTTGCCTCGGCCTCGCGTTTCGCCAAAATATCTTTCGCTCTTGTCTCCGCGGTCTCTTCGGCCTTGCGGATTTTGTCTCTGAACTGACGCGCCGCGTTCTGTCTCGCCTCTTTCAGCGAGTTCTCAGCATCAGCCTGAGCCTTGTTTAATTTCTTAGCAGCCGAAGCCTTCGCCTCCTGAACATCAGCAGCCGCTTTCTCTTCCGCCGCCTTTATATCGTTAATACTCGGATTGCTCGCCATTTTGTCAATGCACCTCCTCCCGGGAATTTTAAATTATTTAAAAATATTACGCGTCAATGCTCTTAACGAGTTTCGCCATGAGCTTCTTGCGTCTTGCCGCCGTGTTCTTGTGCATAACGCCTTTCACAACTGCCTTGTCGATGACGCTCTGAGCCTCGTTTAAAAATTTCACGGCCTCGGCGTGATCTTTTGCCTCGACTAACGCCTTAACTTTCTTTACGGCAGTCTTGCAGCGCGAAGTCCAATAGCGGTTATAAAGTCTATTGCGCTCGGCAATTCTTACGCGCTTTTCAGCCGACTTTTTATTAGGCATGTTACTCCCCTCCTTCTTCAACAAACTTTTAAAATTAAATATAAAAACACAAAAAACTTTGCTAATTTTAACATTTATTATTATCAGCTTGCAAGAGTTGAACGTGTTATTATAAATAAATTAATTTTAATTTAATTTTTAAATTTTTTAAATTATGCGCAAAAATTTTTTAAAGCACAAGGCCGAGAGCTTAATCGAAATTTTAATTGCTATTACTATAATTGCTTTAATCTTGCCGGGAATATTTTTCATGCCGACAGGAATTTTAAAGTCTATTATAGAATTGCGGCGCCATGACGCGTTAAGTTACGCCGCGCAATTTTATATCAGCCGCTTGCCTGAGCTCGGCGATATAACCGAGGCAAAAATTTTAAACATGCCTACTCAAACGCCCGACGGCAAAATTAATTTTAATTTAATCTCCTGCACTAAGATTAATAATAATTCTTTCAAAATTATTTTAGAAATTAAAGAGCTAAGCTCGAATAAAAGTTTTACGCTCGAGCATATAATTTAAATTTGCTATAATAATTTTAATTGACCAAAACTTTTCACGCGAATTTTCCAAAGTTTTTCAGCTACATTTTCAGCTACAAATCATTAATCTAAATTATTTATTTGCAACAAGTCACAGCTTGCTTTTAAAAAATAATGTGTAACAAATTTTATCTCGCAAAAAAAGTTTTAGGCAAAAAATTTTTGAAGCTGCAAGATTTTTTGCGCTATAATAATTTTAATTAATAAAACTTCTCACGACTAAACTCCGAAATTTTTCAACTACATTTTCAACTACAAATAGGCCATGTAAATTTAATTATCATAATTAATTGCACTCGCGTTTACAAAAATAAACTCGAAAATTTTTAGCGCACAAATTTTAAAATTTTCATCAAACATTTATCAAGCAAGCTAAAAAATTTTCAGCGGCGAAGCTCGAGGCAAGACAAAAAATTTTCAGCAGCGAAGCCCAAGGCAAGACAAAAAATTTTTCAGCGGCGAAGCTCAAGGCAAGGCAAAAAATTTTTCAGCAGCGAAGCCCAAGGCAAGACAAAAAATTTTCAGCAGCGAAGCCCAAGGCAAGACAAAAATTTTTCAGCAGCGAAGCTCAAGGCAAGGCAAAAAATTTTTCAGCGGCGAAGCTCAAGGCAAGGCAAAAAATTTTTCAGCGGCAAAGCCCAAGGCAAGACAA
>JAFSNU010000043.1 GCA_017447325.1 Synergistaceae bacterium
AACATTTTCTCCGAGTATTTCCGTCGCCGTCACCTTCGTCTCCGCCTCAAGGTTCAGCGTAATTGCTGGGTGTTGATCGGTGATAAGAATTTGTTTCGCAAGCGTATAATTCCCGCTTTTAACTTCAATTATCGCTTCATCGCCGAGCGTGCTTTTATTGTCTTTCGCGTAGTCAAACGCTTTCTCAATCGTTTTAAACGGCGCGTCTTTCCCGCCTGTGCCTGATTCGCTATTGCCGCTCGAGTCAACATAAATAATTTTCGCCGCCGCCAAGGCTGGTGCTCCGGCTGCAAGCAATAAAATCATTGCTGCCGCAAACGCGTACAATAATCCCGTCGAAATCCTTTTCATACAATAACCGCCCTTCCATGCGTTAAAATAAATTTAAAAATTAAAATTTAAAGTTAAAGTTATCTAACCCGAAGCGTGAAGTGCGAGACTCGAAGTTTATTTGAAGTTGAAGCGTTAAGACGTGCGAAGTGATTAGATAACAAAAACTCTCCCGCGCAAACTGATTAATTCAGCTTAACATCGAGAGAGCAGCTTTATAAATCTTATAAAATATATATTTCTATTAACAAGCATAATATGGCCATACGCCATACGCCATACGCCATACGCCATACGCCATACGCCAATTATAGCCGACTAAATTGCCCGTTGTCATCAGTCCTTTTACTTAATTTAAAATAAAGTTTATGTTTAATTTAAAAATTTAATTTGTTGTATTAATTTTTTGCATTGTATCACGATAATTAATTTTTTTGCAAGAGAAATTTAAAATTCATAATAAACTTGCTAAGATAAATTTAATTTGATTTTTAAAATTTTGAAAGTATGAATTGCCGCGTTCAAAAGTCATGATATTTATATTTTTTGAGGCCTCTTTACTGCCTATTAATCTTAACGATTTAATCACACAACAAAAATTAGCACGGGATTTCCGTAATAATTATTTAAAAATTTTTCAGCCGAGATAATAAATTTATTATTTCGGCTGAATGTATTTAATTTAAATTATAAAATTTAAAATTTAAAAATTAATATCGCTGTCTGACTTCACGCTCTTGACGCTCTTGACTTCGCCCTTGCTGATCTCGACTAATGCCGGCATCTTGTCCTTAAGTCCAAGCTTATCCGTCATGCGCGCATTTCTATAGCCGTCAGTTATAGCGACTTTAACGCCATTCTCTTTCGCCTTAACTTCGACAGCGTTCGAAAGTTTTACCTGCTCGGCGTCAATGCTTGAGTAAAAGAATGCTGTGACATGCTCGGGCTCAAGCAACGTCGAGCGCAGATGAACCTGCTCGTTGATATACGACGAGGCCGCCATTGCCGCGATTGCTCCGTCGGCTGCCGCTGTGATTACCTGACGCAAATATTTATCGCGAACGTCGCCCGCCGCGAAGATACCCTCGACGCTCGTCTCCATGTGATCGTTGGTCGTGATCCAGCCGCCCTTGGCCGCGTCAACTAAGCCTCTAACGCAGTCATCGTCCGGAGCCTGGCCTACAAACATAAAGACCATTGCAACCGGAAGATTTGACGTCTCGCCGGTCTTCGTGTTCTTTAAGACTAAATTAAGCATTCTCATATCGTCGTCATCTTCCGGCTCTCTGTCCTCGATCTTATCGACTACAGTGTTATATACCGGCTCGATCTTGGGATTAGATAATGCCTGCGCGATCGCCGCTCTGTCTGCTCTGAACTCGTCGCGTCTGTGAATTAAATAAACTTTCGACGCAAATTTAGTTAAATAAGTTCCCTCTTCGACTGCCGTGTTGCCGCCGCCGACGACTGCGACCTCTAAGTCCTCACAGAACGCCGCGTCGCAAACTGCGCAGAAACTTACACCTCTGCCGATATGTTCGGCCTCGCCCTCGCAGCCCAAGCGTCTGAAGTGCGCTCCGGTCGCAACGATAACCGCCTCAGCCTCGATCTCGTTCGTCTCGTCGCCCTTGCGGGTTATTACTATTTTCTTATCGCCGCGCATCTCGACTTTGCTGTCATCAACCATGCGAATTTCAGTTTCAAACTTCATTGCATGCTTGTGCAGCATCTCGCCGAGCTCGGGACCGGTTGCGTGAGCTACGCCAGGATAATTTTCGATCTCTTCAGTGATGTTAATCTGGCCGCCGGTCTTCGTCTTCTCAAGCAGTAAGACATCAAGGCCTGAACGTCTGCCGTAAACTGCCGCCGACATTCCCGCAGGGCCTGCTCCGATGATAACAAGTTCGCGCTTTTCCATAATAAAAAACACTCCTTAAATATATTTTAAAACTCTTTACTATTTTATATTAAATTTTTAAATTTTTACATCTTTCACGTCTTCAGTATGAATTACGCAGTTTATATTAAGTCCTAATTTATCGTGAAGATGCGCCTGTATTCTGTGCGTCATAGCATGAACGTCTTTTAATTTCATCTCAGGGTCGCACTGAACGTGAAAGTCAGCGTAAATTATATCGCCGGATCTTCTGGATCTGACTTTATGAACGCCCTTTATCTCAGGCTCAAGCATCACGGCGTTTATAATTACTTCAGGCTCTACAGCTATATGATCTGTAAGCTCATCGGCGGCCGCATGAAATATCTGCCATGCAGTTTTAAATATTAAGCAAGCTATTAAAAGTGAAATCAGCGAGTCGATATAAAGCGGCGCGTTAAAATATTTTATTAAAATTATAGAAATTATTACGCCTAACGTCACGTAAATATCTGAAAACGTGTGTTTAGCATCCGCGATTAAAATTATAGAATTTAATTTTTTGCCGGCCTTGCTCTCGAGCAGCGAGACAAAAATATTAAATATTAAAGTAATTATAATTAAAATAAATTCGATATTGGACGGGACGCGAAAGCTCGGCTCAATAAAATTCATCACGCTCTGCTCGAGAACTTTAATTCCCAGATAAATTAATAACGCCGCGATGCTCAAGCTCGATAAAGTTTCATAGCGCGAATGGCCGTACGCATGATTCCAATCCTGAGGCTTGCTCGCGATCTTCACGCCGATCATTCCGATTAAATTTGATAAGCCGTCAGTTATCGAGTGATAGCCGTCAGCTGTGACAGACTGCATGCCTGTCATAAGGCCGACAATAATTTTTATCGCCGACACCGCAAGATTGCAAACTAAAATTATAAATAATACAAGCTGAACTTTATTATTATTTGCCACTTCTTCACCCCTCTGTCATTGCGTGACATCTCCCCTTACAGGGACGATTAGAAAATTATTCGCCGTCCGGAGCGTCAGGCCGGATAATTCTAACAGTCTCCTCTTGGAACCAGTCGTAAATAGTCCGCTTCTGCTCTTTCTGCCCGCGCAGCCGCTCAATGCTTGTTCCTATTATATATAACGGATTGACTGGATCGATTAAATCATGTCCCCATTGCCTGATAGTACGTGTAAGATTTTCAAGCTGCTGCTCTTTGTCAGTGACAAAGCATAATAATATCCAGTCCTCGTTCTCGTCATGGTCGATATCGAACCAGCCCGGGACGAAAATCCGGCGCTGCTCTGTTAAAAATATATGCAGCTTGCCTATAAACGGCAGTAAATTTTCAAAATTCTCATCATGAACTTTCTGCGCAAATAATCTGTCAGCGTCAAGAAATTTAAAAATGTCAGTCGGCATTTGCTCATAATCTTTATAATGATTAAAATCTGCGCGGCTGCGAAGCATGAAGTCGATAGTCAAGCTTCCGCGCGGCGCATTATTTGCGTTAGCCCACAAGTCAAGGCCAAGCTGCCCTGGTGCCGGAAATTTTCTCGCGGCGACGCCCCAGTTCGGGAAAGTCTTAATAAAACTTTTAATTAGCTCATGCTCAGGCCAGATAGCTTTAATTTTATTATTTTCAAGTTTAAAATACTCGTCATCATTCAGGCACGGCACGACCGGAAATACTTCGCGAGTTGTGACCTCTTTAATTCCCCAGTCAGTCACGAATGCGGAATCTAAAAACTGCGTCATTCGATTTAACTCTAAAAGCTCGCGGGCTCGTGACGCGTCGATTATAACTTCGCCGTAAGAATTCACCGGCACGCCGAACTCTTTAGACACAACCTCGCGCGTTCTAACGCCCTGCGGCGTGAGTTCATAGCCGCCAGCAATTTCAAATAAATCGCCGCTATTAACTAATTTATCTAAATTATCCGGCTCTTCGCCTGCTAATGCGACGGTCTCGCTGTCCCAGACCGGCAGTTCGTGCGAGAATAACAACAGCATGCTTTCCATTATTAAAATTTATCTCCTGATTTTAAATTTTTAAATTTAATTTTTAACTCAAGCTCCGATCTAAACAGTCGCCGTCAAGGCTTCAATCTCTGCCGCTGATAAATGCGTGACTTTCGCAATATCATCAACAGCAATGCCAAGCTGAAGCATACCCCGCGCAGTATCCAAATAT
>JAFSNU010000380.1 GCA_017447325.1 Synergistaceae bacterium
CTGGGCAATTTGCAGGCCGGACTTGAATATAATTTTGCTCGACAGCGTGGGCAAGAAGTGCCGAGCTTCGCAGGAGATTATAGATAATTTAAATTTAAAAAATATTAAAGTAATTTGCTCACGCAGCGAAGACTTTGCTAAATTAAACCGCGAGAAATTTAATTTAGCCTGCGCTCGTGCAGTGGCCGACGCGGGAGTTACAGCCGAGTTATTATCGCCGTTAGTTAAAGTCGGCGGCAGCTTGCTGACTTTTAAAGGCGCGAAATTAAATCAAGAGCTTGAGCAAGTTAATAATAAATGGCGTTATTTAGGCCTGAGCGAGCCGGAGATAAATTTTTACGGCGGAGATGATTCGTCCAAAAGTATTTTAATCTGGCACAAAGTTGCGCATTGCCCGAAAATTTTTCCAAGAAAGCCCGGCGACGCGGCAAATAAATTTTGGTTTAACTTAAAAAATTTTAAGAATTAAAATGCTTGAAAATATAATCGGCATTGTCGCAGAGTATAATCCGTTTCACAACGGTCATCTTTACATGCTTCAAGCTGCTAAAGCAAAATTTAAAGACGCGGCGTGCGTGATAGTCTTATCGTCAAACTTTACTCAACGGGGCGATCCGGCTTTGCTTGATAAATTTGCGCGTGCCGAGATGGCTTTAGCTAACGGCGCAGATTTAGTTTTAGAGTTGCCGTTCTTTTTCTCGTGCGCTGCTGCTCAAGACTTCAGCTCCGGCGCTATAGATATTTTAGCGGGATTAAAACTCGTGAATTATATAGCATTCGGGCTTGAAGATTTTAATTATGCAAATCTTGACGAGCTAATAAATATTTTAATTCAAGAGCCTGACGAGTTTAAAAATAATTTGAAAATAAATTTAGCTCAGGGCATGTCATACACTCGGGCGGCTTCGCGGGCTTTAAATAAAATTATCCCGGACAGCGAAGAATTTTTATTGCAGCCTAATAATCTGCTTGCAATTTCTTATCTCAAACGAATTAAAGAGCGTGATTATAATTTAAAGCCTTTATTTATTCCGAGAGTTGGCGCGGCTCATGGAGAAAAATTTTTTGCAAGTGCTCAAGTGCAAGACGAAAAAATTTTTGCGAATGAACGCGAGGGCGCGGCGAAAAATTTTTGTGAGAGTGAGCAAGGCCAAGACGAAAAATTTTTTGCGAATGAGAGCGAGGGCGCGGCAGAAAATTTTTGTGAGAGTGAGCAAGGCCAAGACGAAAAATTTTTTGCGAATGAGAGCGAGGGCGCGGCGGAAAATTTTTGTGAGAGTGAGCAAGACCAAGATGAAAAATTTTTTGTGAGTGAGCAAGGCCAAGATGAAAAAATTTTTGCGAGTGAACGCGAGGGCGCGGCGAAAAAATTTTCAAGCTCAAGCGCAATACGCGAGGCAATTAAAATTAATAGTTTAAAAATTTTAAATAATTACATGCCGGAGGCTTCGCTGAAAATTTTTGAGCGTGAGAGTTTAAAGAGCCGAGTGTGTATTAACGCAAATAAAAAATTATGGATGATGCTTCAGGCGATATTATTAAGAGCAAGCCCTGATGAGTTAAAGAATTTTGATTTGATTAATAACGGCCTTGAAAATTTATTTTTAAATAATTTTAAGAAATTTAATAATCTTGAAGATTTTATAAATAGCTGCGTGTCGTCGCGCTATACGAGATCGCATATTAGACGCTGCTTGATGAGAATTTTAATAGGGATTAATAAGCTTGACGCTTTAGAGATTAGAAAGACAGGCGCGGGTTATGCGCGGGTGCTTGGCTTTAATGCGAAAGGCCGCGAGATTTTGAAATTTATCCGCAAGTCTCAAGAGCTGGAGCGTGAAGATGAAGCTAATAATTTTAATTCTGAGAATACAAGCGGGCTTGAAGATTTTAAAAATTTAAAATTTATAACGCGACTTGCAGCAGCTGACAAATTAAATCTTTGCGCAAAGTACGAGTTCAAAGCCGAAAGTTTTTATGAATTGCTGTTGGGCAGTCAAGATTTGAATTATGAAGTTAAGCTCAGGACGGTTGAGATATAAAATTTTGCGTTCAAGCTTGACGCTTTTAAAATTTAAAATATAAATTTGCTATAATAACGCCGTATATTAAATTAAATAAAAACTTTGGGCAGCGTTAAATTTAAAATTAATTAAAATTAGGGGTTGACAAATTTGAATGATATGCTAAACAGCACACAGCACACAGCACACAGCACTAATAGCTTAAATGATTTAAAATTATTGAGCGTGATAATTCCGGCGTATAATGCTGAAAAATATTTAGAAAAATGCGCAGCGAGCATCGCAGAGCAAAGCTATAAAAATATTGAGATAGTTATAGTTAATAACGGCTCGGCTGACAGCACGCCTAAAATTTGCGAGGAGCTTAAAGCTAAATATAATAATAGAATTTTTAAAATTATAAATTTAAATCCTAATCAGGGCATCAACTGGGCGAGACGCGCGGGAGTTGAAAATGCGGACGGCGAGTATA
>JAFSNU010000381.1 GCA_017447325.1 Synergistaceae bacterium
AATATCTTTAGTGACGATGCTGCCCGCGCCTATTACGCAGTTGTCGCCTATGGTCACGCCCGGGCAGATAGTCGAGCCTCCGCCGATCCAAACGTTGTCGCCGATTTTAACTTCAATGCCGTACTCGTAAAACGTATTGCGAGCGGCCGGACGCACGGGATGACCTGCTGTATAAATCGACACGTTCGGAGCAAGCTGGCAGTTGTCGCCGATAATAACTTTGCCGACGTCTAAGATCACGCAATTATAATTAGCAAAGAAATTTTTGCCGACGTAAATATTTTTGTCGTAGTCGCAGTAGAACGGCGGATTAACGTGCGCGTCTTCGGACTCCGCAAATAATTCTTTAATTAATGCGTCAATGCCGTCAAAGTCCGATCTGTCCATAGTGTTAATTTTTTGAGTTAATTTGCGGGCTCGTGCCTGAATTGCCATTAACTCGTCGTCGGCGATATATAACATGCCTTTATTCATGCGCTCTAAATTATTCACCAGGGTCGCGGATCCTGGACCCATTTCTTTATTAATAATAATCAGCCTCGTTTCCTAACATAAGCAATTATATTTAATATAATTTTTAACAATCTGTATTTATAATAATTGTAATATAAATTTAATCGAGATGATAAATATAATTTCAAAATGCGCGGCTCAAGTTGATAAAGCTAAATGCGAAATTACATATATAGTTTTTTAATACTGAAATTATCGGCGGCAGTAAATCAATCGTATTCTGGACAAAAGTTTTAAAGCAAAAAATTTAATTTCGCCCAGCGAGTTCAGAGCAGTTATAATTAAATTAATAACCCGGGAAAGTTATATATGCCCGGGTTAAAATTAAATTAAATTATTTATTTTTAGTCTTTACATAGTCTGAATAAACCCAGCCATCTTTGCCGCCTGAAGTTCTGATTAAAGTCCAACCTCTGTCACTTCTTAAAACTTTTACTGGATGGCCGGTGTTGAGCTGAAATATAACTTTAGCTTGAGAGTTCGGCTTCTGTCTTATATTAACTTTGTCGCCGGCAATAATCGCGTTCGGAACAAAAGATTTATTTGCTATAGCATGAAGACGTTTTAAAGTCTGCGAGCCTTTAAATTTCGGGTTATCTTTTGCGATCTCTAAAGCGAAGTCAATGCCTTTATTTAAATTTAAATCTAAAAGCGCGTCCATGACTTTAGGATTTTTATTAACAGCAGCCATGCTAAGCACAGTGAGTGTTAATCTGTTCGGACCTCGCCTTTCTACGTTGACATCAGCTCCTGCCTCGATTAAAATTTTCACGGCTTCTAGGTCGCTGTTAAATCCTGCTGCTACCATTAAAGCCGTTAAATAAGTGTCTCGATCCGCTCCGTTGGCTTCCGTTAACTCGGCGTTGACATCCACGCCGTTTTTAATTGCCTCTCGTATTTTTTCAGCCGAGCCTTTAGCGCACAGCTCTATAAATTCCCGATTAGTCGGCATAGTAGTAAGGCTCTCAAGCCTTTTAAGCGCGTCAGTGTTTGCGAGAGAATTATTTTTGCGAGCGTAATCTATAGGTCTATTATTATTTCTATCTAAAACATTCGCATTTGCGCCCGCGTCAAGCAGTATATTTAAAACATCAGAGCCTGAATATCTTGCGGCGTGAAATATCGCTTCGCCTTTATTAACATCCGCTCCGGCTTTAAGCAAAGCTTTAATCATTTCAGGATTGCTTGTTAAAGTTAAAGCAGTTCTGCCGTCACTTTGAGGATAGTTTACATCTACGCCGCCGTCTGTAAAAATTTGAACTATCTCAGGATGTTTATTATAATATGCCGTGTCTATTAATATATTTCTTAATCCATCGGACTTGAGGTCAACGCCGCCTCTAAGCGCAGCTTTAATTATGCCCGGCGAAGCGTATCTGCAAAGCAATGTGAACTCGCTGTCAGTCAGCCTGTTATTTTCAAGAAGACGCTCAAGAGCGACAGTGTCTCTAAGAGCTGAATTATTTAATGCAAGCCTCGCTGCAGTTTTACCGTACGCTTCCCATGCTTTAACATCCGCTCCGGCTTTTAATAATACATAAATCACGCCGGCGTATTTAGTCCTCTCAGCTGCGCATAATAAAGGCGTCATTTTAGTATATTCTAATCTTGCGTTCACATTTGCGCCTAAGTCTATAAGCCTTTGAACTACTTCAGGATTATTATATGCTGCTGCCTCGCACAAGGCTTTATTGCCGTAAGTTGTATCGGCCGCGCTCAGACCTCCTTCTTCGACTAATAAAGTTATAACGTTTGGATCGGGATTGCTTCTCGCAGCTGAGATTAAAGCATAAGTGTTCCAGTCCGCGCCGCTGCGCATTGCGCTTCTTATCTCACCTATAGAAGCTTTGCCGCAGATATTGCTGAAATCTTGCGGGGACATCCTGAACGCAGCTTGAGCCTGAAGTGCAAGAGCAATGAAAATTAATGATGCTAAAAAAATTTTCTCACTTGACAAATCCCCTTTATGAATAAAATTATAAATAAATTATACATTAATAATTTAAAATTTAAATTTACGCGAGTTGAATTATTTAAAATGCAATACAGGCCGCCGTTTGAAGATGGCTCGTTATTATTGCAGGCGAGTATAGGCGGCAGTTATATGAGAATGGCGCGGAAGGCATGTTTATAATGCGCTTATACAAATTTGATGTTTTGTTTTAATAATTTCAAGTTGCGTTAAAATATTATAGAAATTAATTTAAATTAATTTAAAGGAGCAATATCTAGCTTCTTTAAGAGTGTAATAAGATACTCTAGCCTCTATAAAAATAAAAAATTTGACTATACTAAAAAGGAGGTATATACTGCTACTAAGGGCTAGAGGGTGGGAGTGCAAGCCAAAGCACGTAAAATATAGAAAGTTGATACTCTAATGAGGAATCACTACCGATGGCTAGTCGGGAAGTAAAGCCTCCGGACTGTCGGGCA
>JAFSNU010000044.1 GCA_017447325.1 Synergistaceae bacterium
CATCCATACACAGCTTCGTATTATTTGCTTTAGGCATTAGGCATCCCTCCTTTCTTGATTTTGGAGCGACCCTTTTTAACCATGCTCGAGTTCCTAATACGACTGATTGATTTAATTTTGTTACCAACGACTTGAGGCCATTCCTCCATTCCAATTACAGGAACTTCTTTTTATTAGGTTCGACCTCTGCTTTTCCGTGCCGGTTCAACTGCTTATATGTTTCGTCAGTTTACTTTGTTTACAAAGCCCGACACCTTTTCTTGTTCAGTTAATCCTATCTGTGCATATATCTTTAGATTTCTGCTTTGAGCCTATTAGTTTGAACTGCCACGCCGGATTATTCCATCGGCAGTTACGGTATTTCATAACGTTGATTCTTACTTTACCGCACTAAATTCCAATTAAGGCAAACTGCATTTTTACAGCTTTTATTTATAGACCCGTACATTCGCAGATTTGTCAGACATTTCTGTCATTCTAACCATAGATATTTTATAGACCCCCGGCATATAGGCTACATCATCCACCTCTGGACAACTTTCGTGATATTCTTTACGGCCGCTCTCTGCCGAATTCGCCGAGCTTCAAACGATTTCTCGCTTGCCGGAGTCTCAGGGGAGACGTTTCAGGGCGTTACTCCTTTCATTCCATCTCTCGGATTACCCGTTCATAACTCGTTGTTACTGAGCTATGCTGTTTTTTCGTCTAATGAATGACTTGTAGCAGAACAAGTCGCACAAGGAGTTGAGTTATACCATGAGTATTTTACTGTTTTATTTTTATTTATTCCTTTTTATAATAAACTCAAATAAATTCGAGACATTTACCATCAAGTTTACAAGTCGAATTTAACGAAGCAAGCAGATATTGATTAAACATTAAAAGCATTTGGCGAATATCTTTATCATCTCTGGAAGAATCGCAATTTCTTCTGGAGATTTTTTATTTGTCGTTGAAACTCGTTTAATAAAGTCCAAGAGGCAATTATGTATTACTTGTTCATCTTATTTTGTTGCTGTAATATATTTCGCCATTTATTTCACCTGCTCCTTAAATCATTTCTGCATTCCGCAACGTCACAATGTTTACTCCTTTAATTTACGTTTATTTCAAGCATTCATTTCCTTATAATAAAAACATACTAAGGAGGCTATAAAATGCTCGAAAGTTCAATACCTGTTCCACAAAACATCCCCGCTGCTCGTATCACGGCTGCCTCTACTATTACAGCTGCCACTATACAGGCGGGGAAACTTGACGCTGGCGATTTTTTAGCTGTCAAAAATTAATTTAACGAGCTTCATTATCACTTATTCGGTAAACATCTCGAATAATAAGGCGTTCTTTGCGCTCTGGAATGCCTCCAACACATTCTGGGGCGTTTTCAATACCCTGCCACTCAAGTAATAACACATTTTTTCCTGCGACTTATAATCTAAACCTCTCATAGTAATTAAAGAATTAGTTAATTGCTGTTGCTCTATAAGCTTATCAAGCCTTGGTATAATAGCTTCTACCTCTTTATCCATAGCTATACTACCTGAACCACCACTTATGTTCTTTACATAACTCTTTGACTTTTTCGCGCCCTATTTCCGAGAAATAAAATTGAAGCGTATCGTCCTGCGACTTATTTTTACCTTTATACAACTTCCAAAGGCCATATTTATTTATCTTATCTTCGTCGCTGATAAGTCCCACTTGACGCGCTATCTTTATAAGAGAATGTACACTTACCCCTAACTCTTCGCATATAACAGAAGCCGCGTAATAAGTCTTCGATAAAATCGGCTCTAATAATTCAAGCTCCTTGCCGGTCGTTAATCGTGCAATTTCATAAACTAACAACTGTCTTTGCTCTTTATTTAAGGGATAAGCAGGATTTTCCACGAAACGCTAAAGAGCCATCGCATTCTGAGCGTCAGCATTTCTGCGCTGTATAATAATCGCTCTTCTGCTAATTACAAGCGCAAATCCTCATTATCATCCTTACCCGCTTCTTCTTTAAGTTCGCTATCGGGAATACTATACGAGCCGGTCTTGCGGATGGATGGCAAAACTTCTGAGGTTACCCATTTGCGAAATTTCTTGCCCTCGGGCTTGTTACTACGTATAACGAAAGTGTAAAGACCAGATTCAGATATTACATTCATTTCTCTATCCTGAATACCTACCCTAACTTTTAGTAAGGTCAGCTCATCTTCATCAAGCCCTTGTAATGCTTTAGTAATATTTTTAAGTTATAAAATATTACAAACGTCTTTCGCTATAAACCAAGGCTCACCGTTTCTGATGATAATTCTTACTTCATGTTCTTCAAAATCAAAAACCTGTAATGCGTTACTCATAAATCTAAGCTCCTTATTTACTCTAACAGCTCTCCCGCTTTAACTGCCAACAAATCAGCCAGCTTTAAAAATTCATCTAAGCGGGGAAAGAGCAACCCTTTTTCCCATCTTCGCAAGCTATCCGTTGAAAATCCACATGCTTCCGATACCTGCCTGAGTGATCATTTCCGCCTACAAGAAGTAGTGAATGAATGCTTGTATATGGGAAGGATGTCGAGAGGATAGAACTACCGCCTACTCCAGAGGGGTATTCTATTTTTAAAGATATAGCGGCGAGTATTGCAAATAGAAACATCGCTACGAAAACTCAGCCAGTAGCGTAAAAATAGAAAGTAGATATTTTATGCCTGACACAAAAATCGAAGTCAAGACTATCGATGAAGTTTTAAGCAGGATTAACGCGAATGACGACGGCGAAATATTCCTGCCGTGTATTCAGCGTGATTTTGTTTGGAAACAAGAGCGTATTTATAGTTTATTAGACTCGCTGATGCGTGGCGACCCTATGGGAGTTATCCTTGCTTGGGAGACGACTCGTTCTATTAATTATCGTAAATTTGAATGCTCTCACAATGATAATGATAATAGCGAATTTCAAGTTATTGACGGAAATAATTCGACTTTAAAGCAATATATTCTTGACGGCCAACAACGCTTACAGAGTTTATATATAGCTATGCACGGTTCTTATAATGGGAATGTGCTTTATTTTGATTTATTAGATAGTGCTCCTTTACCCTTACTCAAATCCCCTTGCACGGATGGGTAAATATCCCTGTGTTTTTATCAAAACAAATTCAATCGGATGATGATGTTTTAAATGCTTTAGAACAATCAGGCATTGCACCTGCGGATTATACTGCTGAAGAAATAAAAATAATGTGCGGCAATGCTGAAAAAAATATATAATGTTTTTAAAAACGAATATGATATCCCTATCCAAAAACTTGATGATAATATTAACTTGTCCAACATTGCCGAAATATTTACGCGAATAAATTCTGGCGGCATTATTCTCACCCCAGAAGATTTTATAATGGTTGCGATGACCGATGACTGTATTACTGAAAATGAAAAATTTAAACAGCTTATAACAAAGATTAAGGGCTTTGGGTTTAAGAAGCCTAAGGATTTTATTAAACAAGTATGTTATGCTGCTCTTTTGCGAGAGACTGGTAATAGTCAAGCAATAAAAGGAAAATTTAATAAAGACGCTATAAAGACAAAGTTAGAGAATAACTATAAGGATATTAGCGAAGCTATAACTGATGTATTAAATTTTGTCGAAGAGTTTAAAGCTGTGCGTCAATTTACAAGAATACAACATAATTCCGGTATTTATTCTTGTTGCATATCGCTACACTCATGGACGTGACGCATGGAATAAAAATAGAGATGCTGCAAGAAAATTTTTCTTAACAGCACTTTTATGCAATGATTATTTAACAAGGATGAATCAAACAATTATAAAAGCTTTATTAACCCACGTGACGAATGGCAGGAATAGAGATTTTAACATTGATGTGATACAAATATATTCCATAGAAATGATAATAGGAGTTTTAGCTTCGATGCTAATGCGCTTCTCGATAAGAGTATAGATATGTATTCACAGACGGCAGATATAGTTTTAAATCTCATTTATCATGGGCAAAATACTTTTATCCTGTTACGATGACCTGCAAAGATCATATATTCCCCAGAAGTGAGTTAGAAAATAAACTCACTAAAAAAGGCGATAAACGTAGGTATAGTGACAGAGAAATTAATAGTATTTTAAATTGCGAATTACTGACTGCGGATAGAAACTCCATGGCGCATAAAGGTAATAAATTGCCTAATAGATATTTTAGTGATGCAGAAAATGATTTTAATAGAGTAAGCAGCAGACTTAACGAGAACGATTTTATAAGTCTTGATGATTTTATTGAGCTCCATTGCATTTCAAGGCCGAATGACACTGGGACATTAACTATTATAGAGATTTTTTAGACGCACGCAAAGAATTATTAATAGCGCGAATGATTGAAACTTACAATATGCTTGTAGGGTAAAATCTCTCGCTTGACGACTAACATCCTTCCCCTCAGCCTCTGCGATTGATGTTCCAGCGCGGAGGCTGCTTCACTCTAACGCTCGGCGACGTCTAATTTATAAATAAACAGAAAGGAGAATACGACTTGGCTGAAACGCTTAATATCACATTGACTATTGTTAATCTTTTTAAAGAAATTATCTCGCTCCCTATAAAATTTTCTGAAGTAATTAATAATGATACCGCATGATTACTTTAATTTGGATATGTTTTTTAGGTTGGGCTTCGTACAAACTTTTGATTTTTATCAAAGGTTTATTTAAACGTCAGCTTTGCAAGAAGTATTTAAACACACTCACATGCGGATATGGCGGGGAGGTCGCCGTGCTTAAATATGTTTTAGATAATCCGCTTGGAAGTGTTACATGGATACCGTTTGATAACGCTGCTATGCTTTCTCTTTACGGAAAAGAGATACTTAAAATTGTTAATAATATTTCTTCAATTCGCAAAGGCTTTGATAATGTCAAAGTAATATGTTATCCTTATTGTATCCCTGAGTATCTGAGAAAATATATAGCATCACATCGCACAGAACTCGAAGAACACTGGGGTGATGTTTTCCCATGCGCAGAATTAAGACATTGTCAACACAATTAAATTTTACGAGGATTTTTTATTATGAAAAAAAACTTTAGGCGCAACACTCGCATTGTTATTGTTATTTTTATTATATACAGCTGACGCTATATTTGATGGGAAGGAGCTCCTCGCGGAACAGATTGGGCATATATGAACGCGCAGGAGAAAAAAATTTATATTAAGGCCTTTAAAGAAGGATTACTTTACGGAGCAGTAAACTGCGTTCCCCTTTTGTCTAAAAATTTGGAAGATGCATAAAAAATAAAAGAGCTGGCAGTAGTTCTTGTGGAAATTAAATATGAGCCTTTGAAAGATTTAATTAAAATCGAGCGCATGGCTCGCAACTGCTACAACAGTCCTTTAAGCGAGAGCGAGGACGCTCGTAATGAATTTATAAGCAAGCTCGTTAAAGCTGGACATGAGAGCGTTATCGAACACGTGAGCGTGTCGTTTATGCTGACAGTCCCGCGCTCAATAAGTCATCAGATAGTGCGTCACAGAATTGGCGTAGCATACTCGCAGCAATCGCAGCGTTATATAGACTTATCGAAAGAGCCGTTAAAAGTCATCGCGCCCGTGCCTGAACTTGACGCAATCGATTTAATTTTATGGAGACAAAGCGTTGAGTTCTCAGCTGAAATTTATAATAAATTAATTGCGTCCGGCGTTCGGCCACAGCAAGCGCGTTCAGTCCTGCCCAACTGCACAGCGGCAAAGCTCGGCATGACTGCGAATTTAAGATCATGGCGGCATATTTTAAAGAGCGTTACGCAAACACGCGCACCGATCCGGCGATTAGAGAAGTAGTGAGTTTAGTTGCTGAAAAATTAAAAGAGATGTATCCGCCGGTGTTCGGGGATATTTAATATTGTCAAGATAAAAAATTATATTATAATTTAAAGCTATTAATCCCTCAATTTTTCTAATGTGATAAAATAGGGAAATTTTTTTTATTTATTTAGGTGAGGAGAGTGGCTATTATGATATTCACAAGTAGCGTAGAATTAAATTCTGAAAAGTCTTCGCGTAACGTGAATGTTGATTTAATTAGACATGTGCGTAAAAAAACACCCGAAAAGTGCGAGGCAATAATAGAGAGTGTATTTCGTGAAAGAGAAGCTGCTTTCGATATGCTCGCAAGATATTAATTGGTTGGCTGAGGAAAATATTATTTCGGTTATAAATAAACTTCAAGCGAAATATTTAGATGAGCCAATTAATATTATTTCTTACAGTCCTATAGGTTATATTTCTAACCTTGAGGCGGTTTCTAATTTTTATGATGACGATGTTTTAGTGCTTGCGGTTGTTATATGTCGTTCTATTATTCAAGAACATCAGTTACAGGACGGTAATAAGCGTTTTTGAATGGCACTTGCAACTAATTTTTTGGAGCTGAATAATATAAAGCTCACTGTTGATGATGAGGATTTTATAAAAGCTGCTCTAAAATTGGCAAAAGATGAAGTAGATTTAGAAGCACTTTATCACTGGATTTGTAATAACGTAAGGGCTGGTACACAGCATAGTTAACCTATCTGCCACGAGTAGAAAAGATTTCTGGCGGCGTTACGTATAAGACATAGTGCCGCCTGTTTTTTATTTTCTCCAGTAAGTTAGCAAACATCGCAAAACTTCATTACTTTGGCAAGTTAAATAAGACTCGAGAATTCCAGCTTTCGAGGCAGGCATTGTTTGAAATAAAAAAGCTTGATACCGCAAATTTATTATACATCAATATTATATTTAGGATTTGTTAAAGTTACGCGCACTTTTCCAAAATCTTTTGACTTCCCTAAAATCGGCGGGATTACTTCAAAGGATTTTATTTCCTCAGGATTATTTGCACGCATTTAAAAAAACTCCTCGGGTCGGAGGTCTATTGTTTCTATAAAAAATATAATTTAATATATCCATTTTTATTTTCCCGCAAGCTCTTCAAGATAATCCGCCCAAGCCGTCATCATCTTTCGGCGTTCAGCTAAATACTCGGTGTAATTATATGCTGCCCTAACGCTATTTTGCTCAACATGAACTAATTGCCGCTCAATAACATCCGGAGGCCAGCCCATTTCATTTAGACGCGTGCTTGCCATGCCTCTAAAGCCGTGAACTGTCATCTCGTCGTTACTATATCCCATAGAGCGTAAGGCAACTCTGACTGTATTTTCGCTCATAGGCCGTACGTCCATGCGCTGTGACGGAAATAAATATTTATTCGAGCCTGTAACTTCTTGCAACTCTTTTAAAAGTTCTATAGTCTGTCTCACAAGAGGCACGATATGAACGCGTTTCATTTTCATTTTTTCAGCCGGTATGCGCCACTCAGCATTATCAAAATAAATCTCGCTCCATTCAGCCTGTCTGATTTCCCTGGGACGTCAGAATACTAATGCTGAAAATTTTAATGCGCATTTGATTATAAAGCGCGGATAGTTGTTTATATTTTTTATTAATAAGGCTATATTAGCTGGTTTTGTACTTGCGGCTATGTGTTTTGATCTCCTTGTCTGTAATGCGCCTTTTAAAGCTATTGTCGGGTCATAATCGGCTCTGTCTGTTGCTATAGCATATCTGAGAATATTTGTCCGATAACAGCTCGCATTCTTGCGGCTGTCTAGATTGTACCTCTTGCTTCAATATTTCGGCAAAGTTTTAAAATCGCGCCGGAAGTTATTTCCTTCATCGGTATATCTCCAAACTCAGGCAAAATATATTTATTCAGTCTTAAATTGACCGATTTGATATAACTTTCTTTTTTATCGGCCATATGCTTTTTTAGCCATTCTTCAGCTATATGCTTAAAAGTGCAAATATTGTCTTCTTTCTGAGCGTTTAAAACTTCTACAGGGTCATCGCCTTTCTCGCGCACCTTAAATAATTCATCGCGCTTGGCTCTTGCATCTTTTAAACCGACTGTCGGATAGACACCTAAAGAAATTTTGCGTTCTTTATTGCCTACCCAATAACGCAGACGCCAATATTTTTTACCGTTAGGTTTAACTAAAAGCCATAACCCGCGTCCGTCTCCAAGCATATATTCTTTATCGCGGGGTTTTGCAGATTTTACACCTAATTCAGTCAGTGCCAAGGCCGTCATCTCCTATATTTATAAAATTTGCCGTACCACTAAAAATAGAATTAAATGGAGTGGTACAGTTTTAGGTACGGTAAAGTCATAGCTACATATAATACTATATAGAGTTATATTTTTTATAAAAAACAAATAAACTCCGTATTAAACGGAGTTTATATTATCCTATAATTTTATTTAATTCTATCCATGGTGGAGGTAAGGGGATTCGAAGCTTTACGCTAAATACTTTATATCAACTAATTTTATTGATTTTTAAGTTTTTTAAGTGGTACGGAAAAAGGTACGGTTTAAATTATTTTAGCTATCTTCTGCGTGAGTTGTTTTATATCATTCTGCGATTTTAATTCTGGCCTTCGCTCTCCACTCTCCAACATTATAACATCAATTTTATTACCCGTCCCCAGCTCTAAAATTTTTATCGGAACAATTTTTTCATAGCCGTTTAGTCTATTGCTCAGGTCGCACTCGCCTAAAAAATAAGTTGGAACTTTATAAGTTCCGTTTGCGCCGTCCCATGACGCTTTGCGCTCGCCAATTGAATAAAACATCGCAAAAGTTTTTTCACGGAAGTCAAGCTCGCGGCTGCTCATGTAACATAATTTCAGCCAGCCGCCCATTTGCTTTATCGCGTAGTGCATTGCAGGGCTTGAAAATTTTATCGACTCGGCTGTATGGCGTCTTATTGCGTCACGTAACGCTGCCCACGCTACCGCCGCGCGTTCTTCGGCTGTCCCCTCTATGCGCCGGACAATGTCAGCGAGCATCGGGAAAAATTTTTCGCTCCGGCAATGAGCTATCACAGCTTCGCGCACAAGCTCTAACGGGTAAGGCGCAAGAGCCGCAAATAACGTCGTGATAACGCGCTCGGGATCTTTGCCGTTCGGCATGACTGTTAAATCTAAAGCCTGTTCCATAAGCGCATAAAATTCGCCGTAATCCTCGCGTCTCATGCTATGTGCCTCGCTTCCGTCTCGACTAAATTATTATTAAAGCCATAACGCGCCATGGCCTCGTCGAAAGTCGGCGGCGTTTTGCGGCCAAGTCTTGTTAAAGCCTCGTCGAAATTTTTCGGCGGCTCTTTTGTCGCGTTAGGCCGATTGTCATATTTGCCCTCGCAGATTTTTACGAGATTATTCTCGTTGAGCAGCCAGTCGAACGTAAGCCAGTTTGCTTTATTCTTTGCGCTCTCGAGCATAAAGCTTGAAGCCGCGAGCTTTTGCAAAATATTTTTCCACCAGTCAACTCTCTCACGCTCTTTTAGCGCGTTTAATCTCGCTTTAAAAGCTTTTTCGCGTGCAGGCGTTGATTTTAAGGCCTGCGGAAAATGCAACGGCGATAAAATCTCATTCCAAAGGCTTAAAAGCCGGTTAAGAGTAACAACGTGAGTATTTATATCCACGTCCTCGGATTTTGCCTCGCTTTTTGCTTTAAGCGTGATATTTGTTTCGTTCTCGCAAGCCTCCGCCGAGGTGGCTGCGTCAGCAGTCACCGAAGAGTCTTTATCTTTATGCCCATGTACATGCCCATGCCCAGGTACAGGTACAGGTATTATCTCTAGGCTTTCGATAGGCTTTTGAATGGTATTTGAATGGCTATCGATAGGCTTTAAATTAATATCGGCATCTATATCTAAAGGCTCATAAAACTCATTCGCACGCCTTTTTATTTCAGATAAAATTCTATCAGCGTCGCTTAATGATTTTTTCGCGCTATCGTCGCCGCGCCCGTCTAACCGTGCTTTTAAAGGCTCATCAACGAACTTTATCCATGACGGTAAAAATTTCGCAAATAAAGGCGTTGCGGGCAGGGCATTAAAATAATTCCAGCCGCCGATAACCTGTTTTATCGTGTTAAGCGGGTTATGCTTTAAGAAATTAGCAATAAAAACAATCTCACTCTCGCGGTCATAATATGCCATGCCTTGAGCTTCTATCTCGTCAATACAGTCAAAAAAATTTTGCTCAGTCCAGCCGTCGCCTAAATCATATACAGCATAGGCAACAGGCCACTCATAAAGCCCTATCATGTTAGAGTTCGGAGCTGTGAGCATGGCAATATATAATAATTTCGCGTCGTCGCTCAACGCCCTAAATTTTTTATCTTTCCAAATTTGAGTGTGAATGTACGTGTAACGGCTCATAATTTAACCTCCTTTACTCGTGCAGTATCGCAAGCGACTGCCGCCCGTCAAATAAATAATATTGCGCCTCTTGAACTGTCTGCTCATAGCTTACCGCGCCCTCGAAGCTGTCTATAACATGTTGTTCCTCCGGCGTGAAGTCTTTATATTTTTTGCGCCCGTATCCTTTAGGCAGCCAGTTCTTGCGCTGACTTCCAAATATATTAAGCTTCTTTAATAAACGCTCGTTCGTAAACGTGATATGACAAGTGCCTTTCTTGTAAAACGTAACATTAAAATATTTCAGCGGGATGTTCTTCGTGCTGCCGTTTAACTCAGCCTCGCGCAGCCGCTCCAATAAGTCGCCGCTCTCTAATTTCTCGCCGTTCAAAAATGCCAAGGCTTTTTCAATATCCGCTATCTTTTCTTTCGTGTTTAAAACTAAATGCAAGTCGTCACTGTACCTGAAGTGATCCCACGCATTTATCGGCAATATAACTTTTTTATTTATATACCAGCTTTTATTCGTCGCCCAGCCGTCATAATAGTGAATATTATACGGGACTTCTTCATCCCATGCGTATTTGCGCGACAGCTCGTCAAATAATTTTATTATGCAAGCCTCGACGCCGCCGGCGAGATTTTTCATAATATCTATCATGAGCGTCTTGATGTTAAAGAATGAAAAATCATAGTCGGCAAAAGTATTCAGCTGCGAAATATAATCATAATAAAGATTAGATGTCATTCTGCGCCTAACTTCCTGCCTGTCAAAGAGTTCGCGCCAATATTTACGCCTGACTTCATAAACGTATTTATTCACGTTTAATCTATGCTCATAGTCAGTAATATAATCTTTTGAGCTTAAAAATAATAAAGCTCCGTTTAATGCGCCGGTATTTAAGGCCTGCCATTCGTCAAATAATCTCACGCCCCACTCTATCTCGCGGTTATACTGCGCTATTAACGCTAATATCATATCCGACGGAGCTATCTCGTTAAACTCTTTGCTTTCAGGCTCTTTATATTCTTTGTCGCGTAAATTATCAAAAATAGCCGTCCTGCGCACTTCAGCCGGAATATTAATTTTAATAACGGCAATTTCAACGTCTGTCTTATTCTCAGCGTTTTTAAACTCGTCCTGATAAAAATTTATATCAGCGTTTAATTCTGCGAGTTTGCGGCGTAATAAATCGCGCTCGTTCGTGTACGGGTTGCGTATCGTCTCGGCGTTTAAAATACAAATTATATCGCCGCCGGTAAAGCTCTGCAGGTCTATAGCCTTTAATAAATGTTTCGCACCGGCTGAAAACGGCGGGTTCATGATAATTAAATCATAATGCTTATAAGTATGCAGCGTCAAAAAATCATCATGTATTACCCTAAAATTTTTATCTTTTAAAATCGCCTGAAGTTCCGGCGCTATTTCTATGCAGTCTAAATCAATATTATTGCGGCAATCTTTCATGTGCTGCCTTGCGTATTCGGCAATATCGCCCTTGCCCGCCGACGGCTCAAGCAGCGTATTAATTTTGTTCCAACTAACGCCCGCCGAAATTTTATCTAATAAACTTTTCGGTGTTGGATAATAATCAAAATCGTTTATAATTTTAAGCATGATATATACTCCTTAAATTTTAATTAATGCGGGGATATTTCGCCCCGCTTAATTTTTAATCAGCCGCCGACTCGACCTCTTGACGTATAGCCTCACGCTTGAACTCTATATCCTGTTCAAGCATCTTTAAATCTTCGACAGTCCACTGCGCCGAGCCTCGCCCCTCGGTCATCTTTAACATCTCATTCCTTGCAGTAGCCTCGTCATTGCCGCATAATTTCAAATATTCTAAATATAAATTCTTTTTGTACTCGTTCAAGTCTTGGCCGTTAGGAGCTTGTGTTGCGGCCTGCGGTTTTTCGTTAATAACTTCAGCCGTTATAGCCTGCGCAGTTTGCTTTTGAGTTTTAGGCTGAACGTCCGGCTCTTCGTCAAGTTCTTCACGCGTCACAAGCCCTGAGATACTAAACGCGCGTTTTAATGCTTGAGCCTCGGCAACTTTCAAAATCATCGCGTGCGGGTACTGCCGCCAGACCGGCGAGTTGCGGTAATAATTGCTCATCGGCGCATAAACATAAATCGGCCTCGACCTATCCTTGCGATATACCATTGCATAAGCTCCGACGGGGTTGCCGCGATTTTTAGTCTCGTAAATATGTTCAACGCCGTCCTTAATCTTTCTGAACTTGTCGCCCTGATATACAACGTCAGCCTCAATGCCGTCATAAGCCGCGTGTGAATTTGCAATTTTTATATAGCCGTCTCGTGATGTCATTATAATCGGGTTGCCGCTTTTATCTTTAATGAACCAGACATCCCGCGCGAACGGATCGAGTCCGTAAG
>JAFSNU010000382.1 GCA_017447325.1 Synergistaceae bacterium
AGGCGACAACTGCGTAATAGGCGCGGGCAGCATCGTCACTAAAGATATTCCGGCTTGGAGCATCGCCGCCGGCAACCCGTGCAAAGTCATCCGCAAGATAACTCAAGACGAGTTATTTAAATATTTTAAAGATTTAGAGGCTGATCCTGAAGTCAAGCAGGCCATGCAAAAAATTTGGAGCGATAATTTAAACAGCCCTGATTTCCCCGTGTCGCCGTATTAATTTAAAATTTAAATTAATCAAGCAAAAACTTGTGTTAAATAATTTTAAACGCAGGCTTAATTTTTAATTTAATTTATTTTAAGCAAGTCTCCAAGCTCTTTGTCGTATTCCGGCCTGTCAAACGGCATCATTCCGCAGCATGGCGCGAAAGTATATTCGCTGAAATAAATTTTATGATTAATCTCGTACAAGTCAACGCGCATAAATTTTGTACCCGCCGCAAGCTTGGCCGCAAAATTTTTCATTAGTTCAAAACTTTCCGGCTTGGGCGGCAATTTATCAAACGGCTTGTAGTCATTTCTGTTAAACGGTGCGAAAGTCCAGTCGGGATTTAGAAAACTTATCCGAGCCGTCTCGTGATCTTCAAGGCCTTTCGACACGTATAAATATTTAACTTCGCCGTTAAAGCAATAAAATTTATAATCAGTGAGAGAGTTTACGCCGCGCTGATGCAAATATAAAATATATCCGTCAGCTATTAAAGCATACCCCCCCCCCCGTTGCACTCGGACAGAGTAATCCATTCGCCGAATTTTTTATCCCATTCAAACGGCTCAAACGCAACCATGCCCATATTATGCGAGAACGTCAATTCACCAAAATATATTTTGCCGTTCACTTCATAAAAATCTACGCGCAGCTGCGGCAGTTTGGCGGATAATTTTTCCGCAAGCTCTCTCATCTCATCAAATTTTTCAGGCCGTGCAATTTTTATATTTGCATTAGGATGTCCGTGTCTAAAATCTAAATGCTTAAAGTTCATGTCATAAAAATCAAATTTAGTCTCTTCGTTTGGGTTTTGACGGTCTGTTGCGATAAACATCGCCTTAGCCACGCCGTCAAACGTGAAAAATTTATAATCCCGCAAATCGTGAGTGACTGAGTCCTCCATGTACTGCTCGGCGATAATTTTAGGCTTGATATCTTTATACGGCCACTCGCGACCGGTCCAGAAATAATTACGCTTTAATTTTTTATTCAAAAATTTCCGCGCGTGAGCTTTGTCAAAATTATTTTTGTCCCGCACTATGACAATGCTGCCCGAGTCGTGATTGCATTTCAAAACAAACTGTTCCGGCAGCTCATCAAAATTTATCTCGTCAAAATTATTATAAACTCCTAAAGTCGGTATAATATGTTCTTCGCCGATAATTTTAGCAGCGTACTTTTTAGCCTCGTACTTGTCGGCCATTAAAGTATATTCGGGCTTTCTATCGTGAATTTTCAGCCACTGCAGTTTTTCATTAAAAGTCTGCGGATTGTCTAAATCTAAATCATAGCCTAAGCGCATTTTAAATATACGCTTTAAATATTTTTCGTCGGACATAAAGCGCGTTAACCCGAGTATAGACGCGACGTTGAATCTGTAATCTGAATCAACAATAAGCCTTATAACACGGCCAAAATTATTTTTAGATAAATAATTATAATCTTTCTTTTTAGAGCTTATATGTCGCCCTGTCGCCCTGTCGCCCTGTCGCCCTGTCGCCCTGTCGCCCTGTCGCCCTGTACCATATTATTCAAAATTGTCAACCCCTAATTTTAAATAAATTTAATTAAAATTTAATGCCGCCTTTGCATTTAATTTTTAATTATAACAAAAGCAGCAAGTTAATTTAATTAATAAGCTAATCTATAAATCTCTAAAACATCTTCGGGCTCAAGCTTGCTTAACTTTCCGAACGCTCCGACCGCGATAACTTTTGACGAGTCAAAGACACTGCCGCCGCCTATGGGAATTATAGCGTCAAATTTTTCGTTCGGGGAACTCTCTGCCTGCATCTTGATATTGCTCACGGCCTCGCGGACTTTGTCAATTCTTGGATTAGGTTTCACGCCGCCGATCTCCGTGAAATTAATTTTATTCTCGCTCAAAGCCTTAATAACCTGAGCATACGCGTGGAGACAAGAGCATTTTTAAAGTATTTTAACTATATTTTAAGACGTATTAAAGCCTTACGTATCTCTGTATGACAGCAGTGGAAAGCGTCAGCTATTTGACTTAAAAAGGCGTCAGGATTAGCGTGGATATACGCCTTAAGTTTTTCAGGATCAATTTTTTAAACGGCCTTATTACTGCGTGTTTCTTCAAATGACCTTCAGATTTAAGCTGCTTTTCCCAGCTTCTTATTGTATTTACAGCAACTTTAAATACTTTGCTTGTTTGAGCATAAGTATGTCCTTCTTGGCGATATTCTAAAGTTCTTCTTCTATATTTTTCGTCATAACTCATAATTTTTTATTATATCAGATTCTAAGTGTTTTACTATATAAACTCTTGAATTATCTCGCGGTATTTAGCATAATTTGTCAGGCCGACCTGCTTTAAATTCGCCTGTCCTATAAATCTCATACAGGCCAGATGCCAATGCGTGTGTGAATCAAGAAATCCAAGATAGATAAAATCCTCGCCGTAATCCAGAACTTTTATGTTCAAGCCCGTTCCATTCTTGCCGCTGCCTCTGCCGCATATATCCGCCAAAAACTTTTCATTAATAAGATCTAATCTAATAAAAGTAAAAGTTAGACGTGCGAGTGGTATAGTTAATTAAAATAAATAATGCGTTTGGGTATCTCGCCGGTCTCTTGATATTCATTAAATAAATTAAATAATATGTGCATTGCTATTATATCTATGCCTCGAGAATAAGTGCGCCAAGTGCCGCTCGCATTCTTGACTTGTATTTTGCCCTGCTCGAATAATTTATTAAACGGCACGTCCCGCTTAACCCGTTTTGTAATAGTCTTCTTTCGTCTGCCGATCTTCTTTGTCTTGACATGAATATCCGGCTCGACTAAAGCGTCACGGTCTATATAAATCTCGCCGTCTTTAATATTGCAGAAGCTCTCATAATTTTTGTCGTTAAGATTATAACAGCAATAAGAATAAATCATTATTGACTCGTCTTCCTGCTCGAGGTCAGCGCGGCCGCAAAAGCCCATGCCCATACTCGTATGCCTCTAATCAATTTTAATTTATTTCTCGTTCTCTTTCATGCTTAAAAATTCTTGAATTAATTTATTCTCGTCGTTGATAGATTTTTGTCTTTTGTTTAATTTAAATTTTTTCCAGTCATCGTACATGCTCTCGCTCTTCTTGCGCAAAAAATTTACGAACGCGCCGTACTGTCTCTCGCGCCACTCGTCAAGTAAAGTCTTAGCAGGCTTATTATTATTTAACTCGTCCATAATATTTTTAACACACTCTCTTAAAATTTAAAATTTAATTTTAATTATATAATAATTCAGCCGGTCTTTATAATTAATTAAATTAAATTAATTTCAAGACCGGCTTTAATTCTTAAATTTAAATTTAAATTTTTAGCCGCCGAGATAAGCCTTCTTAATAGCAGGCGAGGCTAATAATTCTTTGCCCGTTCCTGTCGTGACTATCTTGCCCGTCTCTAAGACATAGCCGCGGCTCGCAATGCTCAAAGCCATCTGCGCGTTCTGCTCAACTAATAAAATCGTCGCGCCGTTCTTGTGCAAATTCTCAATAATTTCAAAGATCTGCTCGACTAATATCGGCGCAAGTCCCATTGACGGCTCGTCAAGCATTAATAATTTAGGCCGGCTCATTAAAGCGCGTCCCATGGCGAGCATCTGCTGCTCTCCGCCCGACAAAGTTCCGGCGACCTGCTTGCGGCGCTCTTTAAGCCTTGGAAATAATTCGAACACCATTTCCAAATCTTTATTAATCTCAGCCGCTCCGTTCGCGCTCTGAGTATATGCGCCCATCTCTAAATTCTCTTGCGTCGTCATCTGTAAAAATACCCGGCGGCCCTCGGGAACTTGAGCAAGGCCTCGCTCAACAACTTTATGCGGCGGAACTTTCGCTAAGTTCTGACCTAAAAACGATATAGAGCCAGTTCTGGGGTTTAATAATCTCGAAATAGTATTTAAAGTTGTTGACTTGCCAGCGCCGTTCGCGCCGATCAACGTCACTATCTCGCGTTCATAAACTTCAAAGCTTACGCCCTTTATCGCGTGAATGCTGCCGTAATATACATTAATATCTTCTACTTTTAATATCGCCTCGGCCATTTATTATTAATTCTCTCCTTTCTGCTTGCCTAAATATGCCTCGATAACAGCCGGATCGGACTGAATGTCCTCAGGCGTACCCTTGGCTATTATATGCCCGAAATTTAAGACGCATATGCCCTCGCACACATTCATGACTAAATTCATATCATGCTCAATTAAAACTATCGCAATTTGAAACATGTCATGAATTTTGCGTATGCTCTCCATAAGCTCGACAGTCTCAGACGGATTCATTCC
>JAFSNU010000383.1 GCA_017447325.1 Synergistaceae bacterium
ATAAATAAATTTAATTTTAAAATCTTCTCGCGCGCAAGACTAACAAATAAATTTAATTTTAAAATCTTCATGCTCAAGCAAGCTTAACAAATAAATTTTAAAATTTCAAATCTTCACGCACGCAAGACTAATAAATAATTTTTAAATTTAAAATCTTCACGCAAGCTAATAAATAAATTTTTTAATTAAAATCTTCAAGCTCAAGCAAGCTAATTAATAAATTTAATTTCAAAATCCTCACGCTCTCGCAAGCTAATAAATAATTTTAAATTTAAAATCTTCATGCTCAAGCAAGCTAACAAATAAATTTTAAATTCAAATACTCACGTTCTCGCAAGCCTAACAAATAAATTTTAAATTTAAAATCTTCACGCTTAAGCACACTAACAAATAAATTTTAAAATTAAAATCTTTATGCTCAAGCAAGCTAACAAATAAAATTTAAAATCTTCACGCGCTCGCAAGCCTAACAAATAAATTTTAAAATTTAAATCTTCACGCTCAAGCAAGCTAATAAATAAATTTAAATTTCAAAATCTTCACGCTCAGGCAAGCCTAATAAATAAATTAAATCTGCGACATGGCCGACGTGACCGGCCCGATTAAAGCCACAACCATTACGCCGACAACTATTCCCACTATAACAATCATCAACGGCTCAAGCAGCGACGACACAACGCTAATCTCATTGCTTAATTCCTGATCGTACCACGACGCGACGCGGTCCATCATTCCCTCGAGATTGCCCGTCTCCTGGCCTATGCGCATCATCTGAGTTACTAACGTCGGGAACACGCCGGCATCATTCGCGGCCTCGCCTAACGGAACGCCCTTCGTCGCCTGCCCGGCCATGCTCTCAAACGCGTTTTGTATAACTACATTTCCGGCAGTGTCGCCAGCCATGTTCAACGCGCTGACTATCGGCACTCCTGCGGCTGTCAGCGCGGCAAGCGTCCGCGTCGAGTTCGCCATTGCCGACTTGAACGCAAGATTTTTTATCAACGGCAGTTTTAATTTAAGCTTGTCTATCAGCGGCCTCGTGAACTTTAATCTCGATATAAAAATAAATAAAACTATAATTAATAACAAGCTCAAAAATATTTTGCTAAAATTCTGCGTGAAGTAATCGCCCAGCGACAAAATAAATTTCGTCACAGCCGGCAGCTCTATATTCATAGCCATAAAAACTTGCTGAAAGCCAGGCATGATATAAACTATAAATACTATTAACACAACTAAAGCCAAAATTAAAACAAGCGTCGGATATAACATAGCTTTAAAAATTTTAGCTTTAAAGCCGCCGCGCTTCTCTAACAAGTCAGCCGCACGTTCAAGCCCTGATGAAAGATGTCCGGCCTCTTCTTCAGACTGAATAATCGACAGCGTCATATCGTCAAATACAAAGCTGTCGCTCATCGCAATGCTCAAAGACCCGCCGGAGTCCTTTAATTTATTTTTAATCTCAGTGATAATAGATTTAAATTTAAAGCTGCGCTCCTGCTCGATGATAATATCAAACGCCGCGTCAAGCCCTATTCCCGTCTCTAACATCGCCGCAAGCTGACGCAGGAAAAATATTTGAGACTTTAAAGGCACGCGCCGCAAAATTCTCTGCAATAAATTTTTAGAATTATTATCCTGCGAAACTTCTACTATTATTAAATCCCGTCCGCGCAAAATATCTTCCGCATTCTCCTGCGAACGGGCGCTGACAAAGCCGCTTAAAGCCTGCCCTGTCTTCGTCCTCGCACGGTATCTAAACTTCAATTCTCAATACCTCGCTATTTATTATCTTTAATATCTTTAATTTGCTTATCATAAAGCATTCTGTAAATTTCAAGATTCGCAGAGACGCGCTGAACGTAGCCGCAGGTCTCCTCAAATCTTATTGCCTCGATCCAACGGTCAAGAGCTAATCTGTCGCCGCCGTCCTTCATCCATTTGCGGGCGTTGCCGCCGCCGGCGTTATACGCAGCCATTATCCATTCCTTACGCTCAAAATTTTTAGATAAAGTATTTAAATGCGACGTTCCGATTTTTATATTATCGTTTACATTCATGATTTCATAACTCGCAAGCCCCGCGCGCTTTGCCTCTTCTTTCGCGGTCGCCGGCATGAGCTGCATCAAGCCCGACGCCCCGACGTAACTTTTAGCGTCCGGCCTGAATGCGCTCTCCTGTCTCATAATCGACCAAACAAAATTTGCCTCGACTCCGTAAGTCTTCGCGGCGTTCTCAACCTGCGGCCTAAACGGTCTGGGATATAAAGCCTCTAAATCATTTCTATATAAAGTCGTCCCTGAAGTCAATAACGGCTCTAAACGCCTTGCTTCGGAATAAGCCTCGTCAAGCCCGAGCCAGCGCGATAATTTTAATGCTCTATATAATTCTTTTGCAGTTGCTTTAGGCCGTGATAATTTTAATCTCGCGTAATAAATAAATCCCCAGGTCTCAAGCTCTGACGGCTTAATGCTCATCGCGGGATTATCGCCGTCGATAATTTTAATTTTATTATTTAATGCTAATAAGCCATATATAGATAACGGATAACGTTTCTTTAAAATATCTAAAGTTTTATTCGCCGCGTTGTTCTGACCGGCTGCTCTCTGCGCGTGAGCGAGCCAGTATAAAACTCTTGGCCGCCTAAACGCGCTTGTGTTCGGAGCGTCGGCCATGCGCCAAAGTCTCACGGCCTCGGCTGCATTCCCAGCGTTTAAACTCGCCCAGCCTCGCCGCCAAATTACATCAAACGCATATTTAGTATTAGGGAAGCTCTGCAGTATGCGCGAATCTAAAATCTCTTTCTGCTTGCTCTCGCCCTTGCCCATTAAGCTGCTTAACGACAACAAAGCCCGAGCCTGAACGTCGCCCTTGCGCTCTCGTGAAATTCTGTCAAGCGCGTTCATGCAAGGCTCACGCATTCCTTTATCTTTCGCTAATATCGCAATGCGCCGCACGCTCGACTCAGCGTAAAGATTGCCGCTTAAAGCTAAACTTCCCCACAAGTTCAACGCCTCTTGATTGCGCTTCTGCCTCGACAACGACCAAGCTCGATAATAAGCCGCCTTGCGTCCGCCCTGAGACTTTAACGGGATATTTTGCAGATATTCAAAAGCCTTCGCGCTGTCTCCGGCCAAGTGATAATAAACTCCTAACGCAATTTTCGCCGCGTTATTAGGCTCTTTAAGTCTTGATAAATAACCTGCGGCCTCTTTGTTCGAAGCCTGCAAATTTAACAAGCTTAAAGCCTGCTCTAGCCGATTGCCCGGCAGCGAGACTAAACGCGTTAAAGTGTAAATTTTGCGTTCATTGCTGCCTGCGCTGCTCAACATTTTATTTAACGCTCTCTCTAATCTTTTATTATCTTGACTTTTCAAATTATCTTTCAATATTCTATACTGCGCGAGTGCTATATAATATTTCAAATCTTGCGGAGCGTTTTTATATAAATTTTCAGCTAAAGCTAACGCCTCGTTATAACGCTTTAATTTTTCATAGCCTAATATTAACGTCATGTCAGCATACGGCCTTATATTCGCCGGAAATTCTTTGCCGTGAGCCTCGAGCACTCGCGTCATCTCCGACCATTTATTTTGAAACCTGTACGCGTTG
>JAFSNU010000384.1 GCA_017447325.1 Synergistaceae bacterium
ACTTGGCGAAGCCTTATATAAAAATGTCTGACGAAGAGCGCGAAATATTTTTATACGGCTTATGGGACAGAACGTTTTATGACGCTGATAAAAAAACTCAAAGGCAATGGCGCGGAGTTATTCACTTAATAACAAAATACATGCGCGGTGTTAAAGGCAAGTTCAGCGATTTAATCAAGGACAGCACGGCCAAAATAACTTGCCTTGTATGTAAAGGAACTTTAATTAAAAATTATAAAGATTTTAGTATAGACGGCAAAAGTTTTGAGCAGATTATTTCTCAGCCGGTGAGTAATAATATAGAAATATTTAAAAATATTGAAATTATTAAAGATATGCAGGATATTTTAGGCTGTGACTTCGCGCTTAATCTTGATATATCTAAGCTTGACAAATATAAGCAGGCGCATTTGAAATTTCTTGAGCTCGCTTATTCGGACTTGTCTGGCTTTAATTTAGTTTTAAAAAATTCCGCGCCGTTTCATGACCAAGTTAAAATAAAAGAATTTATTAAAAATATTGCGCTAAAAAATAAAATTATTTTTATTGACTGGGATGATATTAAGCTTACGTCAAGCGAAATTTTAAATAAAATTAAATTAAAGCCTGATACTTACAGCTATGAAATATTAGGTTATTCGAAAATTAGCAGCAAATTAAATTTAATACGTAATAAAAATCCATGTCCGTTTTGCGGAGGCAGCGGAGTTCTTCGCGACGAGAGTATTTTCGATGGCGTTGATATAACGCGTACGCCGTGCAGCGCGTGCGGACAATTTGGAATAGATAGCAATGGCTTAGCTGAGCAAATAGAAAATATAAGCGTTAAAACTTGGCTGTACGGTTCATTTAAAGATGCAGATAAAAATCTCGCAGACAGCTCTATAGGCGATATAAAATTATTTACCAAGCTTAAAGATTTAAATAAACGGGATTTAAACGCGTTATATATTTATTTAAAAAACATAAAGAAGGAGTAAATAAAATGCTGAATTATGATTTAAAGACCGGCTATTCATGCAATAATAAATGCGTTCACTGCGTCATCGAGGACAGCCGCGACAAGCTTTGCGCTGAGAATAAAAAGCCAGACCTTACTACTCAAGAGTGTTTGGACTTAATCGAACAGACGGCAAAATACGGCGCAGATAATATTATATTAACCGGCGGCGAAGTTACTATAAGGCCTGATTTCGATAAATTGATAAATAAAATTTTAGAATATAAGCTTGATATAACTATACAGACTAATGCAAGAGCGTTTTGCAGGCAAAGAATTATTGATATTATAGCTAATATTAGTAATATACAGTTTATTACAGCTCTTCACGGAAGCACGGCAAAGACTCATGATAATATAACTCAAGTTACAGGCAGCTTTGACGAGACTTGCGAAGGCATAAAGAATTTGCGAAGCTTAAATAAGCTTGTTATTATAAAAGTTGTAATATCTAAAATCAATCTCGAAGAGCTTAATGAAATTATATTACTTGCTTTAAAGCTTGGAGTTAAATATTTATGCTTCGCTTTCCCGCATGGCCAAGGTGCAGCTAGAAAAAATTTTGAAAAACTTATGCCTCGCTATAAAGATTTAAAAACAAAATTAAAAGAAATTATATATACAGCTAAAGAGCATGAGATCAAAATAGAATTTGAGGCAGTGCCGTTCTGCGTTATTCCGTATGCTATGCATTTAGTCGGCGAATTAAAATATTTTAAGAGCAATACTTTGTGCAGTCAAGTTCATGAAAAAGTTTTTGACTGGGATAAAGTCAGAAAAGATATAAAGATTAAGCCCGAATTATGCGGTCGGTGCGATATGAATTTATTTTGCGAGGGAGTATGGCGCGAATATTATGAAGCCTATGCTTTAAATATAAGCGATGATTTAGAGCCGTTAAAAATCCCTGAAGCATTAAAAATTAAAATTATGCAAAAGCTTAAATAAATAAAATTCCCGGGCAGAAATAAAATTAAAATAAGCCCGGGAATTTTATTTTTAAAATTTAATATTTAACCCGGCAGTATGCTCCATAAGAGCTTTATAATCGGATAAAACAATACGTCAATAAATCCCGTTAATAATAAAATTAACAAAATTATCGTGCCGCGCTGCTCGAGCCAGTAATAATAATATTTATATTTATACGGCAGAAACGCCTCGAGTACTCGCGAGCCGTCCAAAGGAGGGATCGGAATTAAATTAAACGCCGCAAGTCCCATATTAATATTCACCATTTGACGCAGAACTATAATTCCGTTCACGCCAGTCAAGTTATACCAGCTCTCGCCGAAATATTTAAAAAATAACACAGTCAGGATAGCCGTCAAAACATTTCCAGCGACGCCGGCAAGCGATACGATAATTAAATCGCGCGTGGGATGCTTGAAGTAACGCGTGTTAATCGGCACCGGCTTTGCCCAGCCGAAGCCCACAAATAATAACATTAAAGTTCCGACTAAGTCAAAATGA
>JAFSNU010000385.1 GCA_017447325.1 Synergistaceae bacterium
ACAGCTTCGCTCCGGATGACATTAAGTACTATCGTATAGTCCTTGCTCAGACATGGAACGAGAAGTGGGCAACCCACGTGTTCTACTATGGCTATGACTTCGACAAGATGAACATTAAGCCGAAAGAGTGGGGTCTTGGCGTTCAGTACACGATTAACCCGAACGCGACGATCGGTGTGAACTACATGAAGCGCGATTGGGACATGAGGGGCGTGGACGACGACAACTTGATCAGACTTCGTACCCAGGTCACGTTCTAATTTAGGGTTAGTTTATTTAGTGTAATTAATTTAGTTTAGTTAATAAAGGCGGGAGGCTTTCGAGCTTCCCGCTTTTTATTTCCTAATTTTAATTTATTTTTTGGAAGTTTTGGCGAGTAAAGGACAATGTCAAAACTAAACTTCAGGACGCCTCGCCTAATTTAATATAATTTGAGATTGTGAAAGCGCAAAATAAAACGCCGCTGAATTTAAATATCAGGCGGCGTCTTGAATTAAGATTTAAAATAATGGCGTTATAGCAGCTGCGTAATGCACTTTGCAACCTGTCCAATGTTAATAGTCGGCTCAAAGCGTGCCGCTACTTCTCCATTGCGGTCAATTATGAATTTCGTGAAGTTCCATTTGATCTCAGCGTTGTTCTCGTAGTCAGGATCGATCTTAGGCAGGAAAGACCGGAGCTTGTCGGCCATCTCGCCTTCGCCGAAGCCTTGAAAGCCCTTTTGAGACTTCAGGAAAGCGTAAAGCGGAAGGGCGTTGTCTCCGTTCACGTCCGACTTCTGCATCTGGGGATACTGCGTGTTAAATTCATTTACGCGGAACGAATGAATTTCCTCGTCCGTGCCCGGTGCCTGTGCGCCGAACTGATTGCAGGGAATGTCAATTACCTCAAAGCCTTTGCTGCGGCATTTCTCGTATATCTTCTCAATAGACCCGTATTGAGATGTGAAGCCTCACTCCTGCGCCGTGTTGACGACGAGTACGACCTTGCCGCGAAGCTGCTCAAGCGGGAAGTCGTTGCCCTGCCAGTCTTTAAGTGTGTAGTCATAGAAACTCATAATAAAACCACCTCATTAATATAATAATAAAATAATTAATTACATCATTGATGCGTACCAGTTCTCTTTGCCTATCATTTTGATAAGCTCGAGCTGCTGCTCCGCCCAGTACATGTCGCTCTCCTCGTCCTTGTAATACTCTTTGAGTATGTCGTAAGTCGTGAGGTCGTCCTTCGCCGCGTCAACTATCGACGCAAGCCACGCAAGCCCGTCCTTTGAGACCTGCAAGTCATACTTCAGCCAGTCAATTGCGTCACAGCAGACGGGTGTCTCCGTCTTTGCGCCGTTCTTAACCTCACAGCCAAGATCGATAAGGCGGTCAATGCACTGATTGACATAGCCGCGCTCCTCGGTCGCATGCTCGGCATACTTGTCCGCAAGCTTCGAGAAGCCCTGCGACGCGAAAATTCTGGACTGAATTGCGTGGCCGTCAGCCTGCTGCGCTAAATCAGTCACGATTGTCTGCAATCCCTCAACAACTTTTTTGTTATCTGCCATTTAAATGGCCTCCTTTAATTTATAAATTAATAAATTATAATAATATTTATTTTAAAAACAAGATACGCGAAAATCAATAACGCAGTTTTTTCTTATCAGGTATGAAAAATATATTATAATAAGTAAAATTATATTAAGGCGGTAATGCACATGAACGAAATGATCTGCCCGCTCAGGTATCTTAACAAAGTATTCGGCGGCAAGTGGAAGATGTCTATTATATGTATTCTCTCGAGTGACGGGACGCCCAAGCGTTACAGCGTTATAAAGCGCAGGCTCAAGGACATAACGAACGTCATGCTGTCACAGTCGCTGCGTGAGCTTGAGGCCGACGGTCTCGTTCGCCGTGAGCAGTACGCCGAGATACCTCCGAGGGTCGAGTACTCACTCACCGAACGCGGCATGAGCGCGCTGCCGTTCATAACTCAAGCGGTCAACTGGGCGGTAAGCGATATGAATTTACCGCAGGAGATGCTCTTCTGCGGAGAGTGTGCCGGAATTATATAAATATATTTAGTTAAAATTGCTTGAAATAATTTTTAATTATTGCCGCCTAAATTTTCATGATATAATTTAACCGCGTTTGTATTCGTGGCTGAATGCTTAGCGTAAAATTTAATTTTAATTTTAATTTTAAATTTGGAGGTTTGAGCTTGAATATTTTTGCGCAGAAAAAACAGGGCTTCACCTGAGCTGTTTATGAAGTGCATGGACTGCATTTTATAAGCGGATATGTCTGCGCGGCGCGTAATTCAAGCCTGTAGCTTATCACATCACTTAAAAAATTAATTTAATTATTTTAATTAATTTAATTTTTGCCTTATAATTTGCAGTTCCCAAAATATTTGTAAATATTTTTAATTTTAATTTAATAATTTAATAATTTAATAATAAGGAGCGTTCGCTTTATGAACGTTGATATAATCTCGGGCTTTCTGGGCGCGGGCAAAACTACGCTGTTAAACAAAATCATTCCGGCGTTGAGCGATGATATAAAAGCTAAAGCTGTGCTGATTGAAAATGAATTCGGCGAGGCCGGCATTGACGGAGATTTAATAAGCGGCGGACTGCCCGTTCGTGAACTTTACGCGGGCTGCGTCTGCTGTACGTTAAAGGCTAAATTGCAGCAAACTTTAAAAAATATTGCTGAAGAATTTAATGATGCTTATGTGCTGATAGAGCCGTCGGGCGTCGGGCAGCTGTCGGACGTTATTGCAGCTTGTGAGCTTGCGAAAAATTTTAAAGTCAGGCATAGAGTTGTAGTTGTTGATGCGTCGAGTTATTTTGATTACTGTGAGGGGTTCGGCGATTTCTATATGGATCAGGTCGAACACGCGAGTTTGATTGTGTTTAGTCATATTAAAGACTTGAGCGAAATTCAGCGCGAAAAATTATTTGACGCGATACGCGCTGTTAATAATAAAGCTTATTTGTATAGTAAAGACTGGTTTAATTCTGAGAGTGCGGGGCTTGAGCTTGCGGCATTGCTTGATAGCTTAGATTATGAAAATTTAAATTTAAATTTAGAGCATGAGCATAATCATCAAGACGAGGACGAGCAGATTTTGGACTCGCTGAGCGTGTTTAATATTAAGGAATTTGCAAGCGTTGATGAAGTTAAAAATTTATTAAGCAAATTTAAAGATTTCAAAATTTTTAGGGCTAAAGGCTTGATAAAAATTTGCGGGAAAATTTTTAAATTTGACTTCACGCCGTATCATAGTTCGCTTGAAGAATTTAATAATAGTAATTTAGAGCCTCGGGCTGTGATTATCGGCAAAGATTTAAATGCTGAGTTAAGAAATTTATTTATTTAAATTTAAAAATTTAAAAATTTAAAGCAAGAAGGGAGGATTTATTTTTGGCGGAAGTTTTGATAAAGGACGTCAGCTTTGCTTACGACAAAGAATTAATTTTAGGCGGAATTAATCTTGAAGTCGAGGCCGGAGACTTTGTTTGTTTATTAGGCCAGTCCGGCTGCGGCAAAAGCACGCTGTTGCGCTTGCTTGCAGGGCTTGAAAAAATTAAACAGGGCGAGATATTAGTCAAGGGCGAGCCGATAAGCAAGCCGAGTTATGACAGGATAATGGTCTTTCAGGATTACGGCCTGTTCCCATGGATGAGCGCGGGCGAAAATATCACGATTGCGCTTAAACAAAAATTTAAAAATTTAAGCAAGGCTGAATTAAAGGCGCGTGCGTCGGAATGGATGCGCAACGTCGGACTTGATCCGGAAATTATTTATAACAAATTGCCGATGGAAATTTCAGGCGGGCAGCGACAAAGATGCGCAACTGCGAGGGCATTCGCAATGGACTCGCCGATTATGCTTATGGATGAGCCGTTCGGAGCTCTTGACGCAGTGACTAAAGCTTTATTGCAGGACACTGTTTTATCGCTGTGGGAGAAGGGCGGCGAGCATGGACGCAAGACGGTGTTCTTTGTGACGCACGAGGTCGACGAGGCGTTATTGCTTGCGACTGATATTTTTATATTTGGCCAGTCACCGAGCAAGATTATATTTAAACACTCGTTCAAAGGTCAGAAGAAGCCGCGCCGTGAGACGATGTTCACTGATCCGGAAGTAATGGCTCTGCGCAATAAGATTATAAAAATTATTAACGATGAAGTCAACGCGAAGGCGGCGGCTCGAGAATAATTTTAATTTTTAATTTAATTTAAATTTAATTAAAGGAGTGTATTTTGTCATGAAGAAAATTTTTGCGTTAAGTTTATTAGCTTGCTTAATTTTTGCATGCGCGGCGTTTGCGAAGCCCGATGATGTTATTAAAATCAAGCTTGCGGCACAGGCGACGTCCGGTCAGGTCTTCCAGTATCTTGCTGAGGAGCGCGGCTACTTAAAGGACGAGGGCATTGACGTTGAAATGGTGTATATTAACAACGGCACGGACGCATTCTCGGCTCTGAGCTCGGGACAGGTTGACGTTATTTCAACGTACGGAACTGGCGGCCCGTTAATTCAGATAGTCAACGGTCAGCCGTTCACGATATTCGGCGGCTATATGATTATCGGCGAAACGCCGGTGTACGGCTTGCCTGAGACTGAGTATAAAGGTCTCGAGAGCTTTAAGGGCAAGAAGATCGCGATCATGCGCGGCGGCACTCCTGATATAGTGCTTAAGGGAATTTTGTATGATGCGGGACTGCTTGACACGGTGACTTTCGTTGA
>JAFSNU010000386.1 GCA_017447325.1 Synergistaceae bacterium
AACTCTCCTTAAAATTAATTTTGCCGCGTCTTAAATTTACACGGCAATATTTTTAAATTTTTATTTATTTTATTTTTTTCTTGCTGTTACCGGCTGATTAGTCTGATCTTCCGGCGCATAATATTCAAGTTCGGCCATCTCCTCGACTATGTCCTTAAACGGCGGACAAGCTAACTCGCCTCCGTAATAAAGTCCGCTGGTCGGCTCGCCGATTACCAACAGCATTAAATATTTCGGATCTTCATACGGCCAGAAGCCTATAAACGACGCAACGTATCTATTCGCACTATATTTGCCCTTCTCAGGCACCTGCGCCGTTCCGGTCTTGCCGGCAAGCTTTGTAATGTTCGTCGCCGCGCGTTTGCCCGTACCCTGAACGACGACTTCACGCATAGCTTGACGAATCCACTTCGCAGTCTCCGGCGTTAATACTTCTCTAACAACATTGGGCCGTCCCTTATAGACTATCTCGCCTATCGAGTTCATAGCTTCTTTAACTATAAACGGGCTCATCAATCTTCCTCCGTTGACTATCGCTCCGGCTGCCGTGACTAACTGCAAAGGCGTTACCGCAAGGCCTTGACCGATTGCAATATTCGCAGGAACAACTCCGCGCCACTGCTCAGGGTACGGCACTATTCCGTTCGCAACGCCGGGCAATTCTATATTAGTCTGACTGCCGAAGCCGAATGCGCGCAAATTCTCATACGTCTGCGTTCGTTCAGCTCTCATTCCGATCTGCGCCATTCCAACGTTAGACGATTTAATTAATAAATGCGCCGTGTCTATGTCGCCCATTGCTCTGGGATAAGACTCTTTGATAAATCCGTCGGCAACTTTTAATTTAGCCGGACAGTGAAAAATCTCGTTAGTCCGCGCCCAGCCTTTCTCTAACGCCATGCCTAAATATATAGGCTTGAAAGTTGACCCAGGCTCATACATGCGGCCTATAACATTATTTAAATAATTTTCGGCTGAACCCGTGCGATTTTTTGGATCAAACGACGGCCAGCTCGCCATGGCAAGCACAGCTCCAGTCCAAGGATCAATACACACCGCCGCCGCCCATTTAGCTCCGTTCTTCTCAGCAGCTTTAAATAAATGTTTTTCAACAACATACTGAATGCGTCCGTCGATCGTTAAAGTTATAATCGGCGTAACTCGACGCTGCTCGGCTTTCTCGTCCAAATTCATAATTGCCGGCTGAATGCCGCTCTTTCTAATCACAGTGCGCATGCCGGGCGGACTGTATAAAGTCGTGTCCCACGTCTGTTCAATTCCGGCCAAGCCTCTGTTATCAACATCGCAGAAGCCTAATACATGCGACAATAAATTATTATTAGTATAGCGGCGGCCTTGATCCGGCTCGAGCTTGACGGCCTTAATGCCTAACTGCGCAATGTCAGTTTTCTTTGCCTCGTCGGGCTGCATCTTGCGCTTGAGCCACATGAAACGCGAATGGCGATTTATAGCGTCAGTTAATTTTACTGCCATATTTGACGGCAGTATAGTATTAAGTTTATGAACATCTTCTTCGCTTAATAAAGACGGATCGACCGCAAGGCTTGTCAAAGGCTCTGAGATTACAAGAGCGTTGCCCTTTGAGTCTTGAATGATGCCTCGGCCTGAGTTAATAGGAATGCGCTGCCAGTACTGACGCTGTGACTGCTGCATAACTCGAAGCCCCGGGTAGCAGTGTCGAATTACAAGCGTGCAGCCTATAACGCAATAAGCTATTATAAATAAATGCCAGGGATTAAATAAAAGGCTCAGAAGCTTGTGACCTAATCTCCACAGCGTGCTATGACGCTCCTGACTTGTTTTAGGCATAATAATTTAATAATTTATCTGCCGAACAGCCAAGCAAAACTCTTCAGCCAGCTTCTGCCCGAGGCTTTATTATTATTTTTATTATTATTTATATTATTAGCTAAATAATTATGATTTTTATCGCGGTTGTACATCGGCAGGACTTCAGCCGTCAAAACTTTTTCCATTCCGAGCTGCTCTCGGCAATAGCTGTAAATTTTTACCGGAGCAGTCAAGGCCGAGAGTTCCTGCTTTAATAAAACTTCCTGATTCACATATCTTTTGAGTTCGGCATTGAGAGAGTTTAATTTATATGCAAGCTGAGCAGAATGAAAACGCAGCACGCCCAAACCCAATACGCACAAAACGACAATAGACGCAGTAGCTATAATAGTCATCAATCCCCTAAATGAACGTTTTTTATCCGTACTCGGCATTGCTCTCTCACTCCCGAAATTTTTAAAATTTTAAATTAAAATTAATTTATTTATTTTCTGCAATTATAGCACAAAATTTTTAAATGCGTAATTTTACTTATTAATTTTAATTTTTATAATCCGAATGCTCACGCAAAAATTTTTAAATTAAATTTTAAATTTAAACGCCCTGAGCTTCGCGCTGCGGGATTTATAATTTCTTAAAATTTCTTCGTCACTCGGCGTGACAGGATGACGCGTTATAATTTCTCCAAAAATTTTATGCCATTCCCTGAATTTATATTTAACAATTCTGTCCTCCAGCGAGTGATACGAGACGATTATTAAAATGCAATTATTATTTATTAATTTTAATTTATAAAGCTCTTCAAGATTTTTCAACATGCTTTCAAGCTCTTCAAGCTCGTTATTAACATAAATTCTCAAAGCCTGAAAGACGCGCCGCGCCGGGTGGCCGCCCATCTTCCTCTGCACGGGCTCAGGCAAAATTCTTCTAATTAAATTTGCAAGCTCGCCGGTAGTCTCTAAGCTTTTATTATTTTTTAAATAATCTTTAATTCCCAACGCGATTTTATACGCAAACTTCTCATCACCATAATCTCTAAAAATTCTCGTGAGCTCTTTAATATCTAAAATTTTTAAAACTTGTGAAGCTTTTATTAAATTATTATTCAAGCTATCCATCCGCATGTCCAACGGCCCGTCATTATTAAA
>JAFSNU010000387.1 GCA_017447325.1 Synergistaceae bacterium
GCTCACGCCCCGCCGCATCGCCCGAGCCATCCAGTCCGCGCAAGCCGTCAAGCTCGACGCGCTGCCGCTGCTCTGAAATGATCTCGCAAGCGTCACAGCACTTCGTATATTTCTAATCGCCCTTAAACGCTCGTCTTCTTTGTAACATTCAAGCCATGTTCTATTCCTGTCAAAAATTGCGATTAACTCCGCCGGCCCTTCGCGCAGGCCTATGTTCGCTAAATAATTAAGCCTCGCTAAAATTTCAGGCTCTAATACTTCATAAATATTTAAATTCTTTAACGCCGCAAGCTCGATAAATTTTAACGCGCGCTCTCTCGCAACTCCTGAAAACGGCGAGACAAGCCATCCTGCAAGCGACGCGTTATCCTCTTTATCTGCGCATGCTTTAAGCAAATTTATAATATCGCCGACTTCGCCCCGCGAAAAATAATTATTGCTCAGGTCAGCCCGCGACGGCACGCCGGCGTCATTAAACGCCTGTTCTATAACATCATAAGCCGTTCGAGTTCTGAATAATATAGTAAAATCACTAAACTTAACCGGCCTTACAGCGTTTAAAGCTTTATCCCAGACCGTGTAATTATTGTTCACATAAAATAAGATCTGCCGTGCTAACGCGCTTGCTAAAGCTGCTCTAAATTCGTCGGCCTTTAAGCTTCCGCATAATATAAAGCTTAACGGCTCAATATTTCCGCCGGAATTACGCGCGGCGTTCACGCTCTTAAATTTAAGTCTTCGCATCTCGAGCGACTTGCCCAGGCCGTCCTTCCAAATATCAGCAAATAAATTATTTATCTTATTTAATAACTCCGGCCTCGTCCTGAAGCTAACGTCAAGCTCGATGTTCTCATCAGAATTATTAATCGTCTCGGCGAACAAGTCCGGCGCGGCGTGCCTGAAACTATATATAGACTGCTTCAAATCTCCGACTGCAAATAAGCCGGTATTACTATTAATTAAAGCCTTTATTAAATTAAACTGCAACGGGTCGGTGTCTTGAAACTCATCGACCAAAATATATTTAAAGCTCTTCAAATTATCCTGCTCGCTCAGAGCGGACTTAGCGTGAAGTATCATATCTCCAAAAGATAATAATCCGCGCCTCGCTTTCATCTTGTCATACAAGCCCCAGCTCAGCGCACAAAATTTCTTTAACGAATTATAAAGCTCCTGCTCGAAAATTAATAAATCATTCAAATTCAAATCAGGCATTGTCTTCCGCCAGTCGCCCAATGTCATGCCCAGCTCGGCTTTAATGCTTTTAAACGGCTCATAGCCGCTCGCTCTTATACGCTTATCAAAGACTATCGCGCTATAAAATTTCTCGTAATCTTCATCGCTCATAGCATCTTGATTTTTAACCGCGTAATAATTATTCATAAGGCAATAAAGCAAAAAATTTGGAGAACTCGTCTTGTCTTTATCTAAATCTGCCTCGCCCTTCTCAGTGATAACATCGCGCAGATTATCAAATATCACGCCCCAAGTATTAAACACTTCACGCCATATCTCCTGCATAAAATCTTTTAATTTATTTTGCGTTTTAGCTATATAATCTTGATTTAAAAATCCCTGCCAGTTAGAGCCAAGCGACGCGTGAAGCTCCGACACTTTATTAGCTAAATAGCTTAAAGCTCTTCCGCCCCATCTGCCGACTGCCGCGCTGATATTCGCGTCCTCGTCAAGCTCGCTTGCTAAAGCCTGCAAATCCTTTTCGCCGTAAGCCCGCGCAAGATTTCTTAAATTTCCGAACTCAACAGCTTGAGCAATATCGTTCCAAAAATTTTCTTCCTGCGGCGCTGAAATAACGTCAGAATTAGGCTCTATATCTATATTAAGTCCCGACTCGTTTATAATTCTTCTCGCGAACGCATGAATGGTCGAGATCCAAGCTTCGCCAAAGCCGTCAATAATTGCGTTCTTTCGCTCAAGGCTTATACTATCATCTTGATTTAAAATTTTTATAACGCGCTCTTCAATCCGCGACTTCATCTCGCTGGCCGCCGCTTCAGTGTAAGTTAAAGTTAAAATATCTTTCGGCAATAAGCCCTGCGGCGTTGAGCTGTTAAAATCTTCGCTGCTTAATAATAATCTCGCGTATCGATTAGACAAGACCCAAGTCTTGCCCGTGCCAGCTCCGGCTGTTACAGTTATAATTTGTTTATTAGAATTAACGGCTTGCTTCTGACCCTGCGGCGTGTTCTCCGGTAATAAATTTTTTAGCTTGCTCATCGCGTCATCACGTCCTAAAAATTTAAAATTTAAAAATTAAGCCGCATGCAAGAAATTACATACGGCTATAAATTAATAATTAATTATTATAAACTAAACTCATGATAAAAACAGAACTAAATTAACGGGTTCAGGCAAGCCTCGCAGAGCTTAAACTTGCTCATGGCTGACCGTAGCTCTTAAATTTCTTTAACGCAAAATTCATATCTTCCTGACTTAATAATTTA
>JAFSNU010000388.1 GCA_017447325.1 Synergistaceae bacterium
ATCTCTCCAATAGTCTGCGAATTTTTAATCTAATTTTAGAGTACAGAACGGCCATGCTCGGGAAGTTCGCGAACACTAAAGTTTTAAGCCGCATTTTATTTAAAATCACGCGCCGTCCGTTAATAACAGGCCTTGAATTTATATTACTATTTTGATTTTTAAGTTCTATTTTAAAATCTTTATAGCACGCGCGTATCTCTTGCGTTAAAATTTTTAAATTTTTATCACGATCCGGCAAGTCTTTTGCACTCGAGTCAGCGTAGTCCATGAAGACGCGCTGAAGAATTAAAAGCCTGCGCCATAAAATCTCAGGCAAAAATTCCGGAAATTTTTTCCGCGTGAAGTCAACCATAAAATTAGTTGAGGTCTCCGCGTCGGCTTTAAATTTATTCATGTCCGGCCTGTGGCTGCCGCTGCTTGGCCTCTGCACCCAGTAATAAAACGGCTCGCTCATAGTCATAAAATTTTGCGCGTTTGCAAAAATTTGTATAGTCATAGGCGTGTCCTCAAAGTGAATCACTTTCGGCCATTCTAAATTTTCAAATAATTTACGCTTATAAACTTTATTCCATAAAGCTCCGGCAAGCGTGAGCGCGTACAAAAAATTATCGCGTGAATTATTTAATTTAAATTCTTTCGGCCTGTCCTGCGAAAGGATTTTACCGTCAGGCGTGACTAAATTAACTCCAAACTGCACTGCATCCAAATCATTTTCTTCAAGAACTTTTATAGCCTTCTCGTAAGCATTTAAATCTATATAATCATCTGAATCACTAAAGGCTATATAGCCGCCGGTCGAAGCCTCAAAGCCCGCGTGTCTCGCCCAGTTCGTTCCTTGATTTGGATTAAGCCTGACAAGCTTTATATTATTATATTTAGCTGCAAGCTCATCGCAAATTTGCGGCGTACTGTCAAGCGAGCCGTTTATCACGATTACTATTTCAATATTTTTATAGCTCTGCTTCGCGATGCTCTCGACACACGGCACTAAATATTTTTCAGCGTTATACGCCGGAATTATCACGCTCAGTTTTTTTAACATTCTTTGCATTCACGCCTTTTAAATTTAATTTATTAAAATTATAGCATTAATAAAAATTTTGCCCGCAAGCTTGATTAATTTTTTATATTAAATATAATTTTTATTATGAGAAAAAAATATCGCGTAGTTTTAGACACTAATGTTTTATTATCGGCATATCAAAGCAAGAAAGGAGCATCGCATGAAGTTTTACGCAGGCTTGCGGGAGATGAGTTTGAAATTGCCTTATCCGTTCCGCTTGTTTTAGAGTACGAGGAAATTTTGAACGCGAAACTTGATCCAAATATATTTTCAAGTTCGTACGTTGAAGCAATTGTAAATTATATTTGCAAGATAGGGAAATTTGCCGAAATATTTTATCTATGGAGGCCTTTGCTCTCTGATCCTGAAGACGATCATATTTTAGAGCTGGCGATATCAGCTAAATGCTCGCATATTATTACGTATAACAAAAAAGACTTTAAAGGCGCGGAACAATTCGGCATTCAAGTTATAGACGCGGCTGAATTTTTAAATTTATTAAAAAATTAAACTTAAAGGCTGGAGGAAATAAAAATGGCTGTGCTAAGCGTAAAATTATCAAATTCAATTCATTCGGCAATAAAAAACTTTGCGGCGGACGACGGCATATCAATTAATCAATTTATAAATTCTGCCGTAATAGAGAAAATTGCTTCGCTAAACGCCGAAAACTATATTAAAGAGCGCGGCAAGCTGGGCGATAAAGATTTATTTATTAAAATTCTTGATAACGTCCCGGACTAAAATAAAATTAAAGCTCCCGAAAAATTATTTCAGGAGCTTTATATTAAATTATAAAATTAATTTACTTTTTCTTCTTCTTTAACATGTCAACGTAAACGGCTAATAAAATAACAACGCCCTTCGCGACTTGCTGCCAGAAGC
>JAFSNU010000389.1 GCA_017447325.1 Synergistaceae bacterium
GATACTCGAGCATTCCCGAAAAATTTAAAAAGGCTGCTGCGTTAAGTTTTAAATTAATAAGGCTGTTAATTATTCTTGCTTTAATATTCGGAAGTTACAGGGCAATATATTTTTATCATGAAAATTTTATTAAAGATCAGGAGCAGGATAATTTAAAAATTAAAGAGAGTAAAAATAAAGCTCAAGACTTGCAGGCTCAGGCCGGAAAAATTTTGAAGTTTAAAGCTGAAAGTTATATTTTAGCCGACGATATCGAGAGCATGGGCGCGAATTTATTTTCAAGCGTGAACGCACAAGACAGAGCCGAGGCCGAAGCCGAAAATAATTTTGATGTTAATAATAATTTGCCGGAAATAATTCTCAAGGCAAAAATTTTAAGCAAAAATAAAGCTAAAAGCTTAATAATTTTGAGCGTGAACAAAAATAATTTTAGATTAAAAGCCGGCGATAATTTTATGATTGACGGAAGACCGGGAAAAATTATAAGCATTAATAAAGAATATGTTTTGATTAATTTTGACGGGCGGGAGATAAAAATTAAATAAATTATTTTATAATTTTATGTAATTGGAGGCGCAGAGCTTGGCGGGAAAGAAATTTAATATTAAAGAATACAGAGAGATTGAGCGGCAGTATAAAGAGCTTGAGAAAAGACTGCCGCCGGATCAACGTATCGACAACGTTGATATTTCGAATGATTTTATGTTTTGCTATCTCATGCAGGACAAAGAGATCTTTGCCGAAGTTTTACACAGAATTTTGCCGGATATTCAAATCGGGCGGATTGAACTATGCGAGTATCAGAAAAGCATACGCGAGTATATCGACATGCAGGGCGTGCGCTTTGACGTTTACGCAAAGACTGGCACAAAAGGCAAGACAAAAATTTTTGACGTTGAAATGCAGAACGTGAACGAGGATAATCTTGCCAAGCGCGCGAGATATTATCATGCAGTTATGACGTCAAATATTATGAATCGTGCTACAATAAAACATTATAAAAATCTGCCGTGCGAGTTTGTAATTTTTATTTGCAAATTTGATTTATTTAAACAGGGCAAATATATTTACGAGTTTGAAAATTTTTGTGTTCAAGATAAAAATTTGCGCCTGGGCGACGACACGCACACGATATTTGTGAACGCTCAAGGCTCGGACGGAGATATAAGCCCTGAGCTTAAAAATTTTTTAGATTTTGTTTTGGGCAAGAAGTCGGACGATCCGTTGATTAAAAAACTTGATGTCATGATGAACATAGCTAAACAAAAACCAGAATGGAGGATGGGTTACATGAAATTATTAATGCGCGACAGTGTGAAGTATGAAGCTGGGCGGCAAGAGGGCAGGAAAGAGGGCAGGGAAGAGGGCAGGAAAGAGGGCTTGCAAGAGGGCGAACGTAAAGGTACGCTCAGCGAGAAATTTGCCACGGCTAAACGAATGATCAGCTCAGGATTTAAAATTCCTGAAATTCTTAAATTAACTGAGCTGTCGCTCGAGGATTTAAATTCACTCTTGCAGAAAGCGTAGAAATTAAAATTTAATTTAAAAATTTAAAATTAAATAAATTATTTTATATTTTATTTTTAAGCAAAGTTTATTATAATGATTAATAAATTTTACTTAAATTTTTATTTTGGGGGAATAAGTTTAATGAGACGCGCGGGCTGTAAGATTTTCACGCTTATGATTTTTGTGATGATATTTTTTGCAGAGTCCGCCTCTCAAAGTTTCGCAGCTTTAAAAAAATTAAATAAAGCTAATTTAAATAGTTTTAATTTTTATCAGCTCGGCGAGTCCGAAATAGTAATTAATTTTAACGGCAAAGATCTGCCCGAGCCGGAAATTTTTGTGAACGGGAATAATTTAAATTTTAAATTTATAAATGCTGAAAATAAATTAATTAATAAAAATTATCTCGAGGCCGTGCCTTTAGTTGTAAATTACGAAATAAAAAATTTAAGCGATGATTTAGTAATTAATATCGAGACGCAAAGGCCGATGCAAATTTATACGCGCTATAAAAATACTTTAAGGCTGAAAGTTGAAGAAGATAATAATAAAAATATAAAGCCGCTAAAGCCAGTTAAAAATAAATTAAATCTTGCTAATATTTTTCCCAAAAATGAAAAAATTAATTTCGAAGCGAATAATATTGACCTGCGCGAGGTCTTTGCCCTGTTCGCAAATTATATTAATAAAAATATAATTATTGACGAGTCTTTTCCGTCTAAAACTGTAACGTTAAGCTTTAATGACACGCCGTTATATGATGCGGTGCGAAATTTTATGACGGCAAATAATATCTCGTATAGATTATTAGATAATAACACGGTCGTGTTCGGAAGTCTTGACGGGCTGTCGCGATTCTCCGGCAGCGAAAAGTTAGCAAAATTTAATATAGCTTATGCAGACTTAAACGAAATTAAAGAGCGTTTAGCAAAATTATTAAATTTAAGCGGCGAGAAAATTATTAACGACACGCGAACACGTGCGCTGTATATAAAGACTAATCCGGAGAAATTAGAGCAGGCAAAAAATTTAATTCAGAAATTGGACAGCCCGGGACGGCAAGTTAAAATTTACGCAAGAATTTTTGAATTTGCTGATAATTATAATAAAGAACTTGAAAGCGCATTAAACTCCGTGTATAAACACTGGAGTTTTAATTTTACCCGGGAGACCGGCGGCAGCATTAGATATTTAGAGAGCAATCCTGAAAGTTTAATTAATAATATGTTAAGGCAGGTCGATGTGACTTTTAGAAGTCTTGAGAGCAAAGGCCGGGGCCGGACGCTCGCCAGCCCTTCTGTTACGGCTTTAAACGGTCACGAGGCAAAAATTAGCTTGACAGAAGACTATCCGTATATAAAAGAACACGACGAGGCCGGCAACACCGAATGGGGAACTCAGACAGTCGGGCCGCAGCTGTTAATCACGCCGAGTATTGGACGCGATAATTTAATCAGCATGAAGATAGATATTTCGACCGGCGATGTAATCGAGATGATAACGGGCAGCAACGGCGAGATGATGCCCCGCACGTCTAAACGCAGCGTAACGACTAATTTGCTTGTTCACGACGGCGAGCCTTTTATAATCGGCGGGCTCTTTCACGAGAGCGACGCGGCAAGACGCTCGGGCATTCCCGTCTTGAGCAGCGTGCCTTTGTTAGGCGAGTTATTTAAATATAAATATCGCGAGCATAATAAAAATCAAGCAATTATTTTAGTCGTGCCTTATATTATTGACACGCCCGACCCGCCCGTCGAGTTTGAGATTATAGAATAAAAATTTTAAATAAAAATTTTGCGGGTTTATTTTTGTAAACGCGAGTGCAATTAATTGCGGCGCATAAATTTATAAGGCCTGTTTGTAGTTGAAAATGTAGTTGAAAAACTCGGAGTTTATTTTTAAAAATTTTTGACGTAAAAAACTTTTTAGATAAATATAATTTTAAGTATTGTAGCATAAAAATTTTAAAGCGTTATAATAAAATTAATTTTTAAATTAAAAAAATTTATTAAAAGGAGATTTGATTATGAGTTTTCTTGAGCTTGCACAAGAGCGTTATTCTTGCCGGAAGTTTACGGAGCAGCCGGTCGAGGACGAGAAGATTGAAAAAATTTTGGACGCGGCGATCTTAGCGCCGACTGCCGTTAATAAGCAGCCGTTTAGAGTCTGGGTGATTAAGAGCCCCGAGAATTTAGAGAAAGTTAAAGAGACGACGCATTATCATTTTGATGCGAAAGTAATTTTAGCTGTGGGCGCGAAGCCTAACGAGGCTTGGGTTAGAGCTTATGACCAGAGAAATTTTGCCGACGTTGACGCGAGCATAGCCGCAACGCATATGATGCTCGAGATTCAGGACTTGGGCTTGGGTAGCACTTGGGTCGGTCACTTCGACGCGAATAAATTAAAAGAATTTTTCCCGGACATGGCGGCTTATGATTTAATAGCGTTGTTCCCGATTGGATACCCGGCGATCGGTCCGCATCAGATGCACTCAAAGCGCAAAGCTAAAGCCGAGCTCGCGAGATATATTTAAAATTAAAATTATAAAGAGGTATATTTAAAATCATGAATGAAATTAACGCAAAAGTTTTGAACGAAGTCGAGAAGCTGCGCGATGATATGGTAAAGACTTTGACGCGCATCTGCAAAATTCCGGCGGTGTCGCCTCATAACGGAGGCACGGGCGAACAGGCAAAGGCTCAGGAGCTTGAAAAAATTGTTAACGAGCTCGGGCTTGGCCAAGTCAAATGGGAATATGTTGATGACGCGAAGTCGCAGACAGGCAACAGGCCGTCTTTATTCGTCGAGAGAGCAGGCAAGAGCAAGCGCAGGCTCTGCATTTTGTCTCACATGGACATCGTTCCTGAAGGCGATTTAGGCGCATGGACTCATGACCCGTATGATCCGATTGTGAGAGACGGCAGATTATATGGACGCGGCGTGAGCGATAACGGAATGTGTTTAGTCGCGTCTTTATTCGCGCTGAAAGCTTTAATGAACGCGGGGCTTAAGCCGGAATATACTATTAATTTATGTTTGGTCGCCGACGAGGAGATGGGAAGTCACTTCGGGCTTGAGCCGCTTATGGAGCGCGGATTATTTAGAACTGATGACTTAGTCATCGCGCCGGACTCAGGCAATGAGAACGGAGATTTTATAGAGATCGCTGAAAAGGCGATGTGGAGATTAAATTTCACGGTTACTGGAAGTCAGGCTCACGCGTCGCGTCCTAACTCGGGGCTTAACGCGTGCAGAGCTGCAAATATTTTAGCAGTCGAAGTTGATGAAGCTTTACATAAAGCATTCGGAGAAATTAAAGACGACAGATTTAATCCGAATGTTTCGACTTTCGAGCCGACGCGCAGATTTGCGAACGTTCCCAGCACGAATATAATCCCGGGCAAAGAGCGTTTTGAATTTGACTGCCGCGTGCTGCCGTCCGTGTCGCTTGACGAGGCCGAAGAGCTTGTTAAAAAAGTTGTGAAAGACGTCGAGAAACGCACGGGCGCGAAAATTGAATTAGAAGTTGACAGAACGGACGCAGCCGAGCCCACGAGTGCTGACAGCGACGTTGCGAAAATTTTAATTAAAGCTGTAGAGCAGGTGTTAAATCTCACGCCTAAGACCGGCGGCATCGGAGGCGGAACTTTCGCGGCTTTGTTCAGACGCAAGGGCATACCGGCGGTTGTCTGGTCGCAGGAGATCGAGAGCGCGGCTCATCAGCCCGATGAGTATATCGAGATTAATTATTTAGTTAATAACGCGAAAGTTTTTGCGCTCATGATGCTGGGCGAATAAAAAATTTTAAAATTAAGCGAAAATTAGGGCAATAAAAAATTTTTTATGTGTTAAAATAGCTAAAGTTTTTAATAATTAAATTTTAATTTTTAAGAAAGGCAGAGTGTTTAATTAACATGAAAAAGTTTGCTTTAAGCGTTTTATTAGTTGCTTTAGTGCTGAGCATTGCTGGCTCGGCGTTTGCGTTTGATCAGGCGAAGGTCAAGAGACTCGGCGAGGACAAGAACAAGATGACCTGGTGGATCGTTGACTACGGCAAGACCGACGGCGGCGCACCGTTTGCAATTTCCAGAAAGTATTACACGAACGATACGATCAAGCAGGAGACGATCGATCTGCTTATGTCAAAATACGGAATTTCCCCTGAGGTCGCCGGAAGCATTTACTTCACGGAGTATGGCTATGAGTATTCAGCTGACGGGAAGCAGTTCGCAGTGACTTATTTAAGACACTATGACATGCTCGGCAACGAAATTCACGGCACTGTTTACGACGGCAGCTCAGACGCATCGCAGAAGACTTTTGCAGGCGTTCCCGCAGGCTCAACCCCGGCGAAGTGCGCTCCGTATGCTTTAGGCAAGCCCGTATCACAGCCCAAGGCCGCAGCCAAGAAGACCACAAAGACCCCGGCGAAGAGAATCGTCCGCAAGAAATAAGTTAGCGTAAAAATTTTAATAATTTTAACGAGGCTGGAGAAATAATTCCGGCCTCGTTTTTTATATTTAATATTTAAATAAGAATAAACAAGGCGGAATAAATTTTTATTAATCTGCCCTGCTCAAGTTATTTAATTATTTAAAGCTTAAATATTAATTAATCATACTCGGCGTCGTGCGTGTGACGGCCGGGATGTCTTCTGTCGTAATTGTCATGGCGGCCGTGATGCGGCTTCTTGACCTGAACATAAGTGCTTGCCGCGTTAGTCACATACCATAAGCCGTCGCCGTGTCTTGAAGTATAGACAGTGCGCGGACTGTCTGAGCCCGAACTCTTAATTAAAACTTTAAGCTCGCCGCGTTCGATCTCAGGTCTCGAGTCAACGAAATTAATTCTGAAGCTGCCGTTGGATATTGCGCCAATGCCGCCCTTTGGCGTGTAATTATTCTCAGGCGAAGTTCCGGCTAAAAAGCTCCTGAAGATATGCGCGCTGCCCGGGTCGCGCAAACGGCTGACAAATTCTGAAAGGCTATGAGAATTTTCAATCGGCTTGTCATAATGCAACGCGTATCTAATCATCTTGCCGGCCTCGCGCTCCCAGCGTCTGTCGCCTGTTCTAACTGCTTCGGTGAACGCAAACACGCCGTAGAAATATAATCTCACGGCTGCCTGCGGATGCTTTGCATGCTTATTATAATAAGCTTTAAAGCTGCCGAAGTCCTTAAACAGGCTGTGCGTTTCCTGCGAATAATGATGATGCTGACGCTTCGGCGGAAGTCTCTTAGCGCGTTTGGGCGCGGCGTAACTCACTGAACACGCAAGCACTGCAATTAAAACTGCCGCAAATAACTTTTTGCTAAAATTTCTAAACACTGCAACACGCCTCCTGAAAATAAATTTAATATAAATAATATATCACGAATTTTTGAATAACGGCTCAAGCAGTTTTAATATATTTGTCCCTTTAGTTTTAGGCTCTTCAAGCTCAGCCGGCGAGTCTGAAGGCTGAACGTCAAGCGAATTATTAAGCCCGGGCGTTATTGCTTGAATTATACTCGCGGCGTTTGGCAATGCGTTTAAAATCTCGATTATAAAATCGCGTATAATACTTCGCATTGCAGGATCAGCAAGCCAAACTTGAACCGGCGAGCCGTAATATTCCGGATTATAAGCCGCTGGAATGTTCAAAACTATCTGCGCGTTAAGTCTTGAATTATCGTCGTCGCTTAAATTAAAATAATTATTAAAGTTCGCGCGTAATAAATCAAAGCTTTTAACGTCAAGCATATTTCCCGCAGCCTCGCACAGCGAGCAAATAAATTCTAATAAGTAAGACGCAGCGTAATAATCATGGGAAAATTCAGCTCCGAACTCGATAGGCAGATATAATAATTTGTCGTGCCAGAAATAATCGCGGCCTGACAAGCTTAAATTAGGCACGATCTGCCAGCCCTCGAGAGCCGCAGCGTCCAAAATAGTCTTGCGGTCGCGCCCTCTGATTTTATACTCGTTGATATTTTCGCTCGTGACTTGCGTTATGTCCGGATGGCTTAAATTTAATAAATCGCCTAAGGCCGCAGCAGTTGAGATTAACGGAGCGTTCTCGTTGCCGTCGGGAATAAGAGACGTCAAAAATTTCTCAAAGTCCGGCCGCTCTTCTAAAGCTTCGGCGGCAGTCTCGGGCTCGGGCTTGTTGATATTCGGCGCAAAGTCCCGCCAGACTTTTATCAACGGCGTAAACGCGTCTAAATTCTCAAAGAAATTTGGAATTGTGATAGCCGCGTCGGAGTCCTGCTTGCCCTTCTTGCCGTCAGAATTTAAAGACGGATTTGTCGGCTTGTAAGTCATGTTTATAATCTTATCTGTTTTAGCTAAAACCATGCCGCCTGAACACGCATTTTTATAGATCGGCGTAAATTTTTGCAAAATTTCTTCAGAGTGCGGGAACTCGAACGCATTGTCGCCTAACGCCGCACGTCTTAATTTCTCGCTCGTGCGCATGAGCGTGAACGCGACAGCCGACGGCAAAGGCAGTTTAGAATTAGCGTAAGAACTTACTAACATGCTTAATAATTCGTCAGGAACTGTCTGAATTTTCTTGCATAAATTTAATAACTCGTCCTCAGGCAGCCAAATTTTCACGGCAAGCCATGCGATAAAGTTTATAAAATTCTTTAAGACTTGCTCCCAGCGAGCGAGCGGCAGCATTCTAAAAGATTCTGAGATGCACACGCCTAAATCTAATCTGTCGGCAACGGCTCTTCGCTCAAGACCGTAAAGCCATATAGTCGGATAGCAGAAGTGCAGCGGCGGCTGAATGCGCCCTCCGGCAAGCCACGTTAAATATATTCCGCGCTGTAACGGCGACATCTCAGCATAAGACACGGCCTTTGCGTTCTCAGCGTCCGACGGCAGCGCAGTATCAGGAGCCGGAAACTCAACCGGAAGATTTATATCTATACAGCAAGGCTCGTTGACGCTGCTCGTTCCGTTCGACCAGTACGTCACAGGATTTAAAACTTCAAACTCGTTCGCTTGTCCCTCGTTGATTTTAATCGAGCTTGAACGTCCGCACCAGCGCAATAAATTTGCCGCGGCCTTGCCCTTTGTCTTAGCGTCGGGCGAAGAACCGTAGCCGTAGGGAGAATCGTTGCCGACTGTCGGCGGAGCTGCGGACGAGTAAGTTGCGCTTGCAACAGTGTCAGGCGACGAGATAGGCTTTGCCGATAACGCCGGATCTAAATCAGGCTCTAAAGCCGCAACGCCGGGCACAGGCACTCCTAAACTATTTACAGCCGGATTATTATTTGCATTCTCAGCATTTGAATTATTAGCCTCGCTCTTGTGACGCGCCTTTATCAATGCTCCGAACGCCGCCGCAAAGAATAAGCCGATTAA